>JAFGVK010000044.1 GCA_016938035.1 Deltaproteobacteria bacterium
CCGTCCGCGTCGGTGTCAGCGTCCTCGTTAGGGTCTTGTGGGAAGGCGTCCGCGTTGTCGCCCACGCCGTCGCCGTCGGCGTCAGCGTCCTCGTTAGGGTCCTGTGGGAAGGCGTCCGCGTTGTCTCCGGTGCCGTCGCCGTCGGTGTCTTCCCACTCCTCGGGGTCCAGTGGGAAGGCGTCCTCGGTGTCGAGGACGCCGTCACCGTCCTGATCGACCTGGGGCTCTCCGGGGGTGCCGCAGCCGACGAGGGCGAGGGAAAGGGCGAGGGGGATGAGGGCGCGGAGCATCTAGACCTCCCGGTGGGGACTAGAGCTAATCGGACAACTCCGTCCATGCCACGGAAGGAATTGGGGCGCAGCGGGAGCCCGAGGAGCGGCGGTTCGGCCCTCACTCCTCGGTCGCCTCTCCGCGCGACCAGGGGTCTGGAGGGATGGGCGGGGGGCTCCCGGCTCGTGTAGGATGTGGCAGCAGCCACAAGGAAGCGCGATGAGCGAGGTGGACCTGGAGGCGCGGGTGCTGCGGCACCTGCGGTACGGATCGGTCTGGGACATGCACCGGGACGACCGGCTGCCCCTGGACGCGCTGAGCCGGCGGTGGGCGGCGCAGCGCAGGGTCAACCGGGAGGGGGCGGAGGCGCTGGCCCGGGCGATCGCCGCGGCGGTCTCTGTGGGGGAGCCGGAGGTGGTCGGGCAGGTGCTCCGGTTCTTCCAGGACCACCCCACCGCTGAGGGGGGCGACGCGCTGATGGCTGTTGCACGGGTGGGGAGCCGCTGGATGCAGGAGCAGCCAGAGCCCACCCCCGGCTCGGTGTGCGGGACGCTCTGGACCTCCCTCCTCCGGGCCCTGCTCTCTGGACCTGCCGCGCTCCCCGAGGAGGTGCGGGC
The DNA here is from genome assembly GCA_016938035.1 of Deltaproteobacteria bacterium. Classification (GTDB taxonomy): domain Bacteria; phylum Myxococcota_A; class UBA796; order UBA796; genus JAFGVK01. Next base: position 888 of record JAFGVK010000044.1, read on the forward strand.
CGCGGCGCGGGTGGAGGTGGCGTCGGGGAGGGGGCGCTGCCTGATCTATCCCCTGGCGCAGGCCGATCCAGAGTGGGCGAGGGAGGGGGTGCGCGCCCTGTTGCCCGTCTACCCCGACGCCACGAGCACCCTGTTCCGGGTGCTGGTTGGGCAGGGGGTCCCCGCTGAGGAGGCGGTGGCGACGGTGTCTTCGTGGGGGGACGCGGTGGGGTTGGGGCGGCTGGAGGACGAGCTGCGCTACCGCTACAGGGGCGAGCCAGAGCTGCTGGTGCGGCTGCTGGTGCGGGTCGGCGCGCCGTGACGGGGGTGGCGCGGTCTGTGCCCTGTGGCCGTGAATAGAGGGGGTAGAATCGTGATGGCACGGGCCTTGCTACCAAACAGGTGAACCCAGGAGCTCCCCATGATCCGCGCCGCCACCCCGCTGCTCTCCCTCTTCGCCCTCACCGGCTGCCCCTTCGACAAGGAGGAGGAGGCTCTTGGCGGTGATCCCTGCACCGCGGTGGTCACTGAGGTCTCCCTCGACGACGCCACCCTGGGCTTCTCTGCGCGAGACCTGCTGGACATGTTTGAGGGCACCCACCAGTCACCGCTCCGCTATGTGAGCGGCGACGCCGACACGATCGTCACCCTCACCCTCGCGGGATCGGGGGTGGCGAGGCTGGTGGTGCAGGAGCCGGTGGAGGGCGAGTCCCTGCTCTACGCCGACTGTCCGGACTACCTTGAGCTGCCCTTGAGCCTCACCGTCAGCACCGCGGACGGGGCCCTGGACGAGGTGTTCGCCGTGGACGCCGCCGCGATCTCCGCCACCGAGCTGGAGCTCTTCGCCGAGGTGGAGCTCTCTGCCCTCAACGGCAGCCTCTCGGTGGAGGTCCCCCAGGACGCCGACCGCTCGTCGGTGCAGGTGGAGGCCAACTTCAACAGCGGAGGCAGCGGCGGCGTGATCAGGGCGCAGCACGAGGGCGCTGAGGACTGCGAGGGCTCCGACAGCACCGCGTGGGCCTCGTCGGAGGAGCTGGCGAGCTGGCCAGCGGTGGTGGAGGGGTAGCAGGCAGGGCTAGCGCGGCGACCAGGCAGCCGCCCATCGGGCGGCCTGGCCCGTGGCGTCCGCCCGTGGTCCGTCACGCGCTCCGGCCTTGACCCACGTTTCGCCCAAGTGGGGCGTGCGGGGGGGGACTTCGGCACGGGGGAGGCGCCCGATCACGCAGGGGGAGAGGGGGCGGCAAGCCCCCCGCAGGGGGGGGGACTGGGGGACCAAGTCCCCGGCCCCACCGGGGGACACGATGGAGGGCGAGGCCCCCTTGGCGGCGGCCATATGGCCGTCGGACAGTTGGACCCGGGCGCGCTGGCGGGCCCCGCTCCCTCCGCCAACAGGGCAAGCGGTGAGCAGACCTTGGGCCAGACGAGGATCATGGCCCGCGCTCCAGCGTCGCCCCCTCCTCCGGAACCGGCACCCCCTCCGCAGACGAGGCTGCCTCGATGTGCTCGCTCCGGCAGGAAATCCGGTCCGAGCGGACAACGTGGTGGACCCACCCGCCATCCCAAGGCTCAGCCTGACCCAGCGCTCGGTGCGGAGCGTGGGGTGTGCGTCGATAACGTAGGTTCGTTCGTTTTTCCACCCTGCCGCGACGCTCCCTGGGGCGTGGCACGTCCCTGATCCCGAGCCGATCGGTCACGATTCTTGCGACATCGTTGAGCCACTCGCGAGCACCCCCTCTGCGCGTGGCAGGGCCCTCGACGCTACGGGAGAACGCCGATTTTCGTTGCGATGTGCTACGGACCAACCAGCGTTTTGGAAGAGGCAGCGCGGGGACTTGTTACGCGGGGCTCATCGTTCACAGGGCAGGACTTGCGACGTGAATCGACGGCTACCGTGAGCAGGGGGCGGACGCATGGGCCGGAGGTCCTGTCCGGACGAGCTGTTCGACGCTCCAGGCGCAGGCCGCGCCTCGTCGAAGCCGCCGGCCTCGCTCGGCCGCAGACCGGCGCTGAGGCGGGGCGCGCTCCGCGGAGCGGGTCAGTACCACCCCTCCAGCGCGGCGCCCCGGTAGTAGTGGCTCAAGATCTCCTCGAAGCCGCGCCCCGACTCGGCCATCACCGCCGCGCCGATCTGGCACAGCCCGACCCCGTGTCCCCAGCCCGCGCCCACCAGCCGGAAGGACGCCGGCGCCTCGGGGGTGCCCCCCTCGGGGTGTACGGTGAAGGCCGACGAGTAGAGGTGGGTGTCAGAGAGCAGCTTGCGGATCTCCAGCTCCTTGCCCACCTCCAGGGTGTGCGCCTCGCCCTCGATCGCCAGGAGCACCAGCCGCCCCGAGGGGTCCCGCTGGAGCGGTCGCAGGGCCCGCACCGCGCCCAGCTCTACCCCGGTCTTGGCCAGCACCCAGCCCCGCACTTGGGCGGGGGTGACCGTGGCCTCCCACCGCCAGAAGTCTCTGGTGCCCCGGTCCAGGGCGGGGAGGATCCTGGCGAGCAGGGGGGCGTCGTCCGTGTTGCACCACGCGTGGGGGTTTCCCTCGATGAATGTGGCAGCGGCGGACTCCTCGCGCAGGTCTACCGCGTCGTCCCCGTCCCGGTCGGGGAAGGACTGGAGGTAGGGGCGCTCCGCGTCGTCCCAGGCGGTCGAGAAGCGGGCGGTCACCCCGCCGCAGGACTTGGAGAAGCGCGCGTCGCACACCGCCCCCCCGCTCACCAGCACCTGTCCGCGGGTCTCGCGGACCGCCTGGAGGGCGCGGGGGTTGGCGACCCTGCCGACCCCCTGGTAGCGCTGGCAGTGGTCGTCGGCGCACACGTCGAAGCGCTCGTGATCCTCGCGGTCATACCACTTGATCCGCCGCGTCACGCCTTCCGCCTCGGTCGGCGCGGGGGGGGCGGGGGCGGCGTCGCGCTGGGCGAGCTGGGCCAGGAGCCACGAGCGCGAGATCACCGCGTGCGCCTTGAGGAGCGCCAGGGAGTTCTCGGCGCTCATCTCGGACGAGATCACCGAGGCCAGGTAGGTCTCGAGCGGCACGGTGTTCACTAGCGCCAGCAGGTCGTCCCCCAGGGCGAGCAGGCGGATGCCCCCCGAGAAGCTCAGGTCCTCCTGGTGCTCCCAGTGGAAGGCGATCCCCACCGTCATCCGCAGCAGGTGGAAGCGCCCCTCGTCCGCGGGCCGCAGCTCCAGCGTCGCTCCCGAGAAGAGCGGGGTGCCGTCCCACTTCTTGAGGAGCACCCTGCCTCCCTCCGCCTCGGCGAGGAGCCGAGTCCCCGCAGGGAGCGCCCTGCGCTCTCCCCTGACGCGGTACAGGCTCTGGAGGATGAATTCCGCGCGGCGCGCGGAGGGGATCAGGCCTACTTGGAGCGTGGGCTCAGACATGGGCGAGGCTCCGCTGGAGGGTCTCTCGCAGCTCTGGGGTGATGGGGAGGCTGACCTCGGTGAAGATCCGCTCCACCTCGGCCTGGTCGAGGGCGAGGTAGTCCTCCTCGCGCACGGTGACGATCATTCCCGCCATGTCCACTGCGCCGGGGCTCACCAGGCGCTGGGAGGGCCCGGCGGCGTAGTAGCAGGCGGGGCGGTGGGCGTCTCGCAGGTAGAGCAGGGCGAGCAGCCTGTCCCCGTGCCGCGCGAGCACCGCGTTGTGGGGCGGCTCCGCGCCGGACAGGGCCAGGCCACTCAGCAGCGCGCTGAGGGCGCGCCCGGTGGCCGCTGGCTCACCGCGCAGCACCAGGGTGGTGCGGAGGCGGGGGTCGAGGAACACCCCCAGGTCGGGGCGGTCGAGGAGCGTCTCTCCGGGGAGAGCGCTGCGGTCGAAGAGATCGGAGAAGTAGCCCACGTCGGGCAGCACCTCGGGCGCGAGGGCCTGCAGGTGCAGGTGGTCGGGGGCCGAGGCGCCGCAGGTTGGGCCGTTGTAGAACAGCGCCCCCAGCTCCCCCGCCGCAGCGAGGGCTACCGCCTGGTCGAGGGCCGGGAGCAGCGCCTGAGGCCGGTGCTCGCGGTGGGCGAACACCAGGTGACCCGGCCCGATGGGGAAGGGGTTGGCGAGCAGCACCAGCTCGGGTGACACGGCGACGCCCCGCTCCTCGGCGGGGAGGTTGGCCGGGCAGAGGAAGCAGGGCCTGGCGCGGATGGCGCTGGCGTCCACCTTGGCGGTGGTGTTGACCCTGCGCCCTGGGTTCCACTGGAGCTGCACCGGGCGGTCGCGCAGGGGGAGGGTGCGGGTCTGCACCGCGTCGAGCTGGGTCCTGGCCGCCTCAAGGCGCGGCCAGCGCGCCGCCTGCCAGTCGAGGAAGCCCGCGCCTCCGCCGGGGGGCGCGGCGTCGATCAGCACCCGCTCCCAGGCGCTCACGCCACGCCCCCATCCTGGGGGTTGGACCTCCGCCGGGCCGACAGCTCCAGGGAGCGGATGCGGTCCTTGAAGAGCTGGTGCCTCGCCACCACCTCGGGGGCCAGGTCGGCGTCGGTGTTGTCCTCCCACCGGCGGCAGTGGTAGAGCGACTGGTAGATGCGCCCGACGCGGTACTCCCTGCTGATCCGGAGCGCTACCGCGTAGTCTTCGCCGTAGCTCACGTTGGGGAAGGGGTGGGTGCGCACCAGCTCGGTGGCGAAGGCGCGGGGCGCCCCGAAGCCGTTGACCCGCAGGGCGTTGTTGGGGCCGTTCTTGTCGGTCCACTCGCGGTGGTCGATCAGCCCGGGGGCGATGGGCTGGAGGTCGAAGTTGACCGTCTCGTAGGAGCCGATCACCATCCCGCACTGGTCGTCCCTCAGGGCGTCGACGATGCGCTGCAGCACGTCGGGTGCGGCGTAGAGGTCGTCGGAGTCGAGCTGCACCGCGTAGCGCCCGGTGCGGGGATCGCGGACCCCCTCGTTCCAGCAGCCGCCGATCCCCAGGTCGCGTCGCTCGGGGCGGAGGTAGACCAGCCGGGGGTCCTCCTCGGCGAGGGCCAGGAGCAGCTCGCCGGTGCGGTCGGTGGAGTGGTTGTCGATCACCACCACGTTGAAGGGGAAGTCCGTCACCTGGTCGAGGGCCGAGCGCGCCGCGTCGAGGATGGTCTGCTCGCGGTTGCGGACCGGGATGATGACGCTGGCCTCCACCGGGAAGGGGTGCAGGCTCACGAAGGGCAGGGGGGGGCCCTCCACCAGGGCGCCGATCTGCTCCAGGTGGGAGGTGACCACCTGCTCCGCCTCGACCTGGAGCAGCTTGGCGGCGGTGAGGTAGTCGAAGACCTTGGCGCCCGTGGCCCGCTGGTCGTCCTGACGCAGGGTGGCGAGCACCTCGGGGATGTGCACCACCGGCGCCTCGGCGGCGGCCTTGAGGCGCAGGTCATACCACGCGGTCCACAGCAGGTTCGAGGCGGGGGGCCCGAAGCGCTGCACCGCGTCTCGTGCGGTGGCCACGGACCACATGCGGAGGGGGCCCATGTCGAAGCCCTCCCCCAGGGAGCCCTCCTGGTAGTCCGCCAGCGGGTGCGGTCTGGTGCCTGCCGGGCCCTCGTCCTGGTAGTCGCCGTACACCAGCGAGGCGCCGGCGGACCGGGCCACCTCCATCATCCGCGCCAGGGCGCCTGGGATGACCTCGGTGCCCTCCTCCACCTCGACCAGCCACGGGGTGGGCAGGGCCCGCAGCAGCCCCTCCAGGATCGACGAAGAGCGCGGGTGAGCCGAGTTGATCGCGGAGTAGGGCACCGGGATGTGGTCCAGCACCTCCGCCGGAGGGAGCAGCAGCACCACCCCGGCGACGAGGCCGGTGTCGTAGAGGGCGCGCATCTGCGCGAGGCGGGAAGCGGTGACGGGTCCCTGAAGCAGGGCGGTGATGGGCTGCACGGTCAGGTCCTCCAGGGCAGGGGACGCGCCACGAGGACGCCAGGAGTGGAATTGTCGGAGAGGAAGTCGACCAGCGCCTGCTCGACCACCGCCCCCCTGCTGCGGGAGGCGTGGCGGAGCAGCAGCCCGTCGGTGGACTGGACCAGCAGGCCCATGTGGAAGGCGTCCAGGTCCTCGCGGGAGGAGATGAACGCGACAAGATCACCGGTCTGGACCGCCTCGTCGAGGGGCGCGAGCGGGTCGACCGGCAGCCAGCGCAGCGCCACCTCTCGCGCGGGGTAGCCGGCCAGCAGTGAGAGGGTCCGGCGCGCGCCGATCCAGCGCTCGGGGAGCACGCGGAGCAGCCTCCCGTCGGCCTCGTTGCGGGTGAACCAGTCCCAAGCGTAGTGGTTGCGCTCCGCCCAGCTGACCGCCCCACCCCGGTAGCGCAGCGCCCGCAGGGCCTCCTCTGGCGCCTCGGGCCGCAGGGCGACGGCGAGCACCGTCTCGACGAAGGTGACGCAGTCGAAGCCGTCCGCCCGGTCCACCCAGCGCTCCTCCTCCTCCGGCCCGCCGATCAGCGGGTCCGTCAGGTAGGGCCTCCCCAGCAGGGATCGCGACAGGAGCTCGATCCGCGCCGAGAGCGGCGCGTCGGGGGGGAGCTGGTGCAGGGTGGGTGAGAGCGAGCGCATGAGGTCTCGGTGGTGGGACACGAGCATCGGGGTTTCGGCTCCTCACGTCAAGGCGTCGGGATAGAGGAGGGGATGATGTGCCTCTTGCCACTGCTGCTCAGCCTCCTCCCCGGGTGCGGGGCGCCTGATCCGGGCTCCGCGGTGGTGGTGATCGTCCTCGACTCTGTGCGGGCGGATGCCCTCTCTCCCTGGAGCGAGGCGGCGCGCACCCCCGCGGTGGGGCGCCTCGCGGCGGAGGGCACGGTCTACCGCCAGGCCTGGTCTCAGGCCCCGTGGACCCTGCCGTCGGTGGGCTCGCTGTTGACCGGCAGGTACCCCGCCTACTTGGGGTTGAGCGACGTGGATCACCAGCTCGGCGAGGGCGCGGTGCTGCTCTCGGAGCGCCTGCAGGCGGCGGGCTTCTCCACCGGTGCGGTGGTGAGCCACGAGCTGGTGGGCCGGGGCTGGGGCTTCGACCAGGGCTACGATCGATTCGATGACACCGCGGTGCTCGGCCACCGGGCGGTCACCTCGGCTAGGGTGAGCGACGCGGGGATCGACTTCCTCTTCGCCCACCGGCGCGAGCGCTTCTTCCTGCTCCTCCACTACTTCGACCCCCACCACACCTACCGCCGGCACGCCGCCTTCGACGGCGGCGAGCCGCTCCCAGGCTGGGGCGAGGGGGTTCGGATGCGGGAGCTGCTGGCCAGGGCCCCCCTCGACGCGGCGCAGCTCGCCAGGGTGCGCGCTGACTATGACTCTGAGGTGGGCTACACCGATCAGCAGGTGGGGAGGGTGCTCGACGCCCTCGATCGGATGGGCCTGAGCGAGCGCACCGCGGTCTTCCTCCTGGCCGACCACGGGGAGGAGTTTCAGGAGCACGGGGGCCTGGGGCACACCCGCACGGTGTACGAGGAGCTGGTCCACGTCCCGCTGATCGTGCGCTACCCGGGGCAGGTCCCCGCCGAGGTGGCTGCCCCGGTGGCCCTGCTGGACGTGGTGCCCACCGCGCTGGCCCTGGCGGGGCTGCCTCCTGCGCCGGAGCTTGAGGGGCGGGAGCTGCTGCGGGCCGACCCTGGGCCCACCCGGAGGGGCTCGCAGGAGCGGGTGCTCCACACCGAGACCTCCCGGCAGGCGGACCTGGTGGCGGTGCGGCGGGGGGACTGGAAGCTCAGCCGCGACAGGGCCACGGGGGAGGAGCGGCTGGTGAACCTGCGCCTGGACCCTGGGGAGCGCCGGGACGCGAGCGGTGAGTCCCCCGCTGTGGAGGCGGGGCTGCGCCTGGCGCTGGACGCCGCGGCGGCGGCCTCGCGCGCGCTGCCGGTGGCCCGCCCCCTCGACCGAGAGGAGGCCGCTGCGCTGGAGGCGCTGGGCTATGCGGTGGAGTAGTGGCCTGTCGGCGGTGCTGCTCCTCTCCCTCGCCGCGCGGGGGGGGCTGGCCTGGGCCCTGTGGGACGCGCCGCCGCTCTTCGATGAGCAGGGCTACGCCGCGATGGGAGCCGGCTGGGTGAGGGCGCTCTCGGGCTTGGCGGGCGGGGGTATGGACAGGGAGGGGCTGCTCGCGGCGTGGGGCTACGGCCGCTGGCCGCCGCTCCAGGGGCTGCTGGTGGGGCTGGGGACGCTGCTGGGGGCGCCCCGGCTCGGGGCGGTCGCGGTGGGGGTCGCTACCACCTGGGCGGTGTCCCGCTACGGGCGGGAGGTGGCCTCGGAGCGGGTAGGGCTGGTGGCGGGGCTGGTCCACGCCCTGGGGCCCAGCTTCGCCTTCTTCGGGGTGAGCCTGTGGTCGGAGGGGCTGTTCGCCCTGTGGGGCGTGCTGCTGCTGCTGGCGGCCCGCAGGGCGGAGGGGTCCGTCCGCTGGGGCGCTGCGACCGGCCTGTTTGCGGGGCTGGCGGCGCTGACCCGCACCGCGGGGGCGCCCTTCCTGCTGCTGCTGCCCCTGTGGCTGGGGCGGACCCGGCGCGGGTCTGGGGTGGCGGCGCTGGCGGTGGGGCTGGCCCTGTGGGCGCCCTGGGTGGGGCTGAACGCCTGGCGCACAGGGGCGCCCCTAGGGCCCACCGGGGGCATCAACCTGGCGATGGGGAACAACCCGTGGGTCGAGACCCGGCTGGGCTCCTCGGTGGGGGACCGGGCCTCGCTGGACCGCATCGAGGAGGCGCTGCGGGAGCGCCCCCTGGGGCAGGGCGCTGGCGAGGCCGCGACGCGGCTGGCGGCGGAGAGCGTCGCCGAGCGCCCAGGGGCCGCGGTGCTGAGAGCCCTGGCTCGGGCCAGGGTCATGTGGGGGCCGGACACCTTCCTGCTGCGCCACCTGCGGATCCCGGTGGAGCCCCTGCTGCCCGAGTGGCTGTTCTGGGCGGCGCTGCCGGTGGTGTGGGGGACGTGGGCCGCGCTCCTCGGGGGGGCGGTGTTGGGGCTCCGCCACGCGAGGGCGCACGCGCTGCCCCTGCTGCTGGTGGCGAGCAGCGCCCTGGGGCCCCTGCTGACGGTGGCCCACACCCGCTTTCACCTGCCCTGGTTCACCTGGCTGCTGCCGATGATCGCGCTGGGGTGGGGGAGCCGGCCTGGACCGCGCGACGTGATCCTGGCGGTGGGGGTGCTGCTGGCAGGATGGAGCGGGGTGGGGGTGCTGTGGGGGTGGCACCTTGGGGGGTAGGGGCACCTGTGGAGCTGCTGGCTGGCGCCGCGCAGCCTCGCGCTGTGGACGGGATGCCCTCGCCTGTGCCCTGGGACGTCCCTTGGAGGTGTCCCCGCGGCGCTCGGGGGCGGCGCGCCTCGCCCTCGCCTGAGCGCGCCGCCCACCGCGGCGAGGGGCAGGTCCAGCAGGTGTCGGTGACGGTCGTGTAGCGGTCATACCAGTGGCCGGAGTCGTCGCACCGCGCACAGGGGTAGTGGCGCCGCAGAGGGCCTCTGGCTCCGCCGCGGCGAGGCGCGCCGCCGCGGTAGTCGCCTTTGGAGAACTTGTTGGTGTCCTTTGAGGCGCCCATCCAGAGCATGGTCGCGTCGCCGCGCTTCTCGAAGAAGCGGTGGTACGCCTCGATGTACTCGGGGTCGTCGCGGCACCACCAGGGGGTGAAGGTGGGGTGCACGGCGCTGACGGCACAGTTGAAGGAGAAGTCCGCGCTCCCCCTGGGCTGGTCCTCCTCCAGGGGGGAGCGGGAGGAGCCGAACCAGGGGACGCCGCCGCTGTACCCACGGCGTCATGGGCCCGACGAGGCGGGGCCTCCCTCCTCCGCCGCGCCGCCGGCGAACCGCGAGTTCCCCACGCAGCGAGGCCCGCCCCGGTCACCCCGGGCGGGCCTCTAGAACCTGGGTGACGCCGATCAGATCGCGTCGATGATCGCGTTGAGGGTCGCCGAGGGGCGCATCTTGTCGTAGGCCATGGCGTCGATCGGCATGTAGTAGCCGCCCACGTCGGCGGGCTGCTTCTGCACCGCGAGGTACTCGTCGAAGATCACCTGCTCGTTGGCCTCGATGGCCTTGGCCACCGGCGCGAAGATCGTGGAGAGCTCGGCGTCGGCGCTGTTGGCGAGGGCCTCCGCCCAGTACATGGCCACGTAGAAGTGCCCGCCGCGGTTGTCGATGTTGCCGACGCGACGCGCGGGGGACTTGTTGTTGAGCAGGTACTTGGTGGTCGCCTCGTTGAGGGTCTCGCCGAGCAGGGCCGCGCGGGCGTTGCCGTAGGCGTTGGCGATGTGCTCGAAGGAGGCGGTGAGGGCGAGGAACTCCCCGAGGGAGTCCCAGCGCAGGTAGTTCACCTTCTCGAACTGCTGCACGTGCTTGGGCGCCGAGCCGCCCGCGCCGGTCTCGAACAGGCCGCCGCCCTCCATCAGGGGGACGATGGAGAGCATCTTCGCGGAGGTGCCCACCTCGAGGATCGGGAACAGGTCGGTGAGGAAGTCGCGGAGCACGTTGCCGGTCACCGAGATGGTGTCGAGGCCCTTGGCGGCGCGCTCGAGCGAGAAGCGGATCGCGTCGTTGGGCGCCATGATCTGGATGTCCAGGCCGCTGGTGTCGTGGTCCTTGAGGTAGGTGTTCACCTTGGTGATGAGCTGCGCGTCGTGGGCGCGCGCCGCATCGAGCCAGAACACTGCCGGGGTGTTGGAGGCCTTGGCGCGGGTGACCGCGAGCTTGACCCAGTCCTGGATCGGGGCGTCCTTCGCCTGGCAGGCGCGCCAGATGTCGCCAGCCTCGACCTGGTGCTCCATCAGGGTGACGCCGGCCGCGTCGATGACGCGCACCACGCCGTCCGCGGCGATCTCGAAGGTCTTGTCGTGGGAGCCGTACTCCTCGGCCTTCTGGGCCATCAGGCCGACGTTGGGGACCGAGCCCATGGTGCGGGGATCGAAGGCGCCGTTGGCCTTGCAGAACGCGATCGTCTCGTTGTAGATGCCCGAGTAGGAGCGATCGGGGATCACCGCCAGGGTGTCCTGCTGCTTGCCCTCGGCGTTCCACATCTGGCCCGAGGTGCGGATCATCGCCGGCATGGAGGCGTCGATGATCACGTCGCTGGGCACGTTGAGGTTGGTGATCCCCTTGTCGGAGTCGACCATCGCGAGGTCGGGGCCGGCGGCGTAGGCAGCCTGGATGTCCGCCTCGATGACCGCGCGCTCGTCGGCGGGGAGGGTGGCGATGCGGTTGAGCAGGTCGCCGAAGCCGTTGTTGACGTTCACGTTGAGGCGGGCGAAGGTCTCGGCGTGCTTGGCGAAGAGGTCCTTGAAGAAGACCTTGACCGCGTGGCCGAACATGATCGGGTCCGAGACCTTCATCATCGTCGCCTTGAGGTGGAGCGAGAACAGCACGCCCTCGTCGCGGGCCGCGTCCACCTGCTCCTCGTAGAAGGAGACCAGGGCCTTCTTGGACATGAAGGTGCCGTCGAGCACCTCGCCAGCCAGCAGCTTGAGGGAGGGCTTGAGGACGGTGACGGTCCCGTCGGTGCCGACGTGCTCGAAGCGCACGGTGGTGGCCTCCGGGATGGTGACGGCCTGCTCATTGCCGTAGAAGTCGCCGTGGGTCATGGTGGCGACGCGGGTCTTGGAGTCCTTGGACCAGGCGCCCATCGAGTGAGGGTACTGGCGCGCGAAGTCCTTGACCGCCTTGGGGGCGCGGCGGTCGGAGTTGCCCTGGCGGAGCACCGGGTTCACCGCGGAGCCCATGGTCTTGGCGTAGCGGGCCTTGAGCTCGCGCTCGGCGTCGTTCTGGGGGTCCTCGGGGTAATTGGGCAGGGCGTAGCCCTTGGCCTGAAGCTCGGCCACCGCCTCCTTGAGCTGGGGCACCGAGGCCGAGATGTTCGGCAGCTTGATGATGTTGGCCTCGGGGGTGAGGGCCAGCTCGCCGAGCATGGCGAGGTTGTCGTCCACCCGCTGCTCGGGGGTGAGGTAGTCGGGGAAGGTGGCGAGGATGCGCCCGGCGAGCGAGATGTCCGTGAACTCCACCTGGATCCCGGCGTGCTTGGTGAACGCCTTGAGGATGGGGAGGAAGGAGTAGGAGGCGAGGAGGGGGGCCTCGTCGGTCTTGGTGTAGTGGATAATCGGGTTGCTCATCGGACGCCTCGTGTGTGGGAGTCTACGCCACGCGGGGGGCCCCGTATGGCGTTGGGTTGATGTGGCCGGTTGTGTAACCCACCCCGCGGAGCGGCACCTGCGGATCCTCCCTCGGCGCGGGGCGCCGGAGGGCGTGGGTTGCGCGATCTGATCGGTGCTGACGGGCTAGTCTCTGTTCATCGAGGCGGGCAGTGCCTCGCTCCAGCCGCCGAAGCGGGTCGCGCCCCTGGCGCCGCGCAGCAGGTGGAGGGCCCGCTTGAGGGGGGCGTAGATCGCGAAGAAGCGCTCCACCCTGCGCCGGTCGGCGGTGGTGGGGGCGGCGAGGCCGCACACCAGCTTGTCGTCCACCAGCCCGTCGTCGGTGAACCGCACCACCGCCCACACCGGGTACGCGCCCCTGTGGCCCCTGGGGAGGGGCGGTCCGAGCAGCAGGGCGTCGAGGGGCTCCCCGTCCTCCGCCAGGGTGCCGGGGACGCTGCCGTAGTTGAAGGGTGCTGGCAGGGGCGACACCAGGTCGATGCGCCCGGCGCCGTCGCGCTTGAGGAGGGCGCCGCGGGGCACCTCTACGGTGATAAAGACGGTGGGACGCATCGGGGGGGACTAACCCGCCGCGCCGCCTGCCGGAGGCTCCTCTGCCCAGGCCTCCAGGGCGCGCAGCACCTCCTCGTCGCTGTCTCCGACGCCCTCTGCGCGGATCGCGGCGATTTCGGCCTGGAAAGCTGTGCGGGTGAGCGCGCCACGCAAGCCCCCCTCCTCGCGGCGCGCGCGGCAGAAGCGCTCCCACCCCGCGGCCTCCTCGGGTGCCAGGCGCTCGGGCCAGCTCCTGGCCCGGTAGCGCCGGAAGAGCCGCTGCAGGCGCGGGTCACTGAGCGCAGGGGTCCAGTCCCACAGGCCGTCCGGGCTGCGCTCGCGCACCTCGCGGCACAGCTCTGCGTCCTGATCGGTGATGAACCCGTCATAGAGCGCCTCGTCGGGGTCGGGGTCCGCCTCCTCCTCCCGGGGGAGGGCGTAGAGCGCGGCCAGCCTGTCGGGCAGGTCGAGGGAGGAGAGCACCGCGGCCCGGTGGGCCTGTGCCTGGTCGAGGTCGATCCCCCACCGCTCCGCGAGGGCAGGGGTGAGGGTCTCTGTCGGGGCCAGCGCCGGGCTCTTGTTGAGGTGGATGGTCTTGATCCCCACCCGCGCCACCCCCTCGGGCAGCGCGCTCCGCCGGGCGTAGAGGTTGGCGGCTAGCGCCTCCGGGCCCAGCGCCAGCAGGGGCCCGGGATCGACCCGGAGGTCGATGGCGACCACCTCGTTGTTCATACCAGGGCGGAGCATCAGCGGGAGCACCGGCGCTAGGTGCCCCTGCTCGGACGGGAACATCCCCGAGACGTGGAGCACCACCTGGCCGAACCTGGGCCTTAGCCAGCGCTTCACCTCGTCCTTGCGCCGCATCTTGTAGTGCCAGGCGTACAGCTTGGGCTGCGCCTCGCGGATGCGCCGCGCCAGCCCGAGGGTCGCGCGCACGTCGGCGAGGGCGTCGTGTGCCCCCAGGTGCGGGATGTCGTTGGCCTCGGTGAGGTCGGTGAGGCGGAACGAGGTCACCCCCGGCGCGCGCTCGGGCCACACCAGGCCCTCGGGGCGAAGGGCGCGGGTCATTCGCGCCAGATCGATCAGATCCCACCGGCTGTTGCCCAGCCGCCACTCCCGGTCGTAGGGGGGGAGGAAATTGCGGTACAGGCCGAAGCGCGTCACCTCGTCGTCGAAGCGGATCGAGTTGTACCCCACCCCGCAGGTGCCGGCGCGGCCCAGCTCCGCGTGGACCCTCCCGAAGAACTCGGCCTCGGGCAGCCCCTCCGCCTCGGCGCGCTGCGGGGTGAGCCCGGTCACCATCGCCGCCCTGGGGTGAGGGAGGAAATCGCGGCTGGGCCGGCAGAAGAGCATCAGCGGCGCCCCCACCTCGCGCAGGTCCTCGTCGGTGCGGAGGGCCGCGAATTGCGCGGCCCTGTCGCGGCGGGGGTCGGCCCCCCAGGTCTCGTAGTCGTGCCAGAGCAGGGTGTTGCGGCTCATGCGTCCTCCGGGTTCGCCGTGGGAGACAGTATCGCACCGGGGGGCCGGCGACGGGCCCGTCGTGTGGGCCCCTGTCAGACCACTGTGTGCCAGCGATTGAAATGGTCAGCCGCGGTAAGGCTCCGCACTGTCCCGCCGAGGGATGGCTACCATCGGGCGATGCAAGTACGCTTTGAGGTGCCCATGCTCCCCGTGTCATCCCTCCTCCTCGCGCTCAGCCTCCAGGGCTGCGGCTACCAGCTCCACGCTGACACGCCCGACGCCGGGGCCATCACCCCTGCGTTGGTGTGCAACGCGCAGCTCACCACCACCGTCACCGTGGCGGGGCTCAACCTCCGGCCGCTCCCCAGCGACGTGCTCACCGACGCGCCCTCGCTGGAGCTTCCGAGCCTGGTCATCCACCGCCGGACGGGTCTCGACGGGACGGACGCTGAGGGCGTCGACACCGACCTCATCGCGGCCAACGTGGTCCGGTGGCTGGACGAGCAGACGATGGAGATCGACATCAACCCCGACCTGGCGCTGGAGCCGGGGGTCTACGACCTCACCGTCACCAACCCCGACGGGCAGGAGGTGACGGTGCAGGGGGCGGTGGCGGTGGCCCCTGAGCCGGTGGTGAGCGCGATGGAGGCCGCGCTGCTCTGCCTGGAGCAGGCGCCGCGGCAGGTCACCCTCTCGGGGGTTGACCTCTTGGTGTTCGGGGACGCGCTCCCCGCCGTCGACATGGGCGGCGTCGCGCTGGTCCCTGATGGGGCCTCCGACTGCTATGACCTCGCCGGGCCGGTCGCGGGGCAGGTCTGCGAGACCCTCACCGTCACCATCCCTCAGGATGCCCTGGATCCCGGGGTGTACGAGGTCTCGATCACCAACCCCGAGACCGCCGCCTGCCAGACCCTCGACCCCGTGCCCTTCGAGGTGGTGCCGCGCCCGACCCTCTCGGCGGTGGCGCCGAACCTGCTCTGTGTCGCCCAGGGGGATCAGGCCCTGACCCTCTCGGGGCTGGACTTCCTGGTGATCGGCGAGGCGCTGCCCACCGTCGACTTGGGCGGGGTGGTGCTCAGCCCCGACGCGGCGGAGGACTGCGAGGCCCTCGCGGGGCCGGTGGAGGCCGCGCGGTGCGCTACCCTCCAGCTCACCCTCCCCCAGGGCGCGCTGGAGCCGGGGATCCATGCGGCCAAGGTGCTCAACCCCGAGACCGCCCCCTGCGAGTCCACCGACGAGGTGCTGTTCGAGGTGGTGCCGCCGCCGGTGCTGGACAGCCTGGCCCCCCAGCCCAACTGCCTGGAGCAGGAGGACCGGGCCTTCGTCGCCACCGGCAGCAACTTCCTGGTGCTGGCGGACGGCAGCCTGCCGGAGGTGATGGTGGGCGCTACCGCGGTCGTCCCCACCGCCGCCAGCGACTGCGTCGACCTGCTGGGGCCCGCCGGCGGGCAGCTGTGCGCTGCGGTGGACTTCACCCTCTCGGCGGACAGCGAGGGGCCCGGCCTGCTGCAGGGGCACCTGACCTGCCCGTCGCCAGCGGACTGCGTCTCCAACGAGCAGCCGCTGGAGCTGGTGCCAGAGCCCACCCTCAGCGCGGTGACCGAGGACCTGATCTGCGTTTCGCAGGGCAGCAACGAGCTGGTGCTCTCCGGCGCCGACTTCCTGGTGAAGGCCGACGGGGACCTGCCCTGGGTGGCGGTGGGTGAGGACTACCTCGCTCAGGCCGAGCGCGCCGAGAATTGCGTGGACCTGCTGGGGCCCGGCGGCGGCGCCCTGTGCGACACCCTGCGGCTGACCCTCCCGGAGGACGCCCTCGCGGTGGGGGTGCACCAGGTAGAGGTCACCAACCCCGCCTCCGCCGAGTGCCTGACCCTGGAGACCGCGCCGCTGGAGGTGGTGCCGCGCCCCTCCATCGCCGACGTGCGCCCGATCCTCACCTGCCTGGATCAGGGGAGCGCCGAGCTGCTCATCGAGGGGGCGGACTTTCTGGTGCTGGCCGACGGGACGCTGCCCGAGGTGCTGGTAGGCGCCCACGGCTTCACCCCTGCCGGCGCCGAGGGCTGCGTCGCCCTGGCCGGGCCGTCGGGCGGGGCGCTGTGCACCACCCTGATCACCACCCTCCCGCAGGACCTGATCGAGGACGGTCTGCACGAGGTGAGCGTGGTCAACCCCGCGCCGGCCGGGTGCGTCACCGAGGAGTCCTTCGCCCTTGAGACCCGCCCCGCGCCCACCCTGGCGGCGATCGACACCGCCCTCACCTGCGGGGCGCAGCGCGCCGAGACCTTCACCCTGAGCGGCGCCGGCTTCCTGGTGGTGGACGGGGTCTACCCCACCGTCAGCCTGGGCGGCTATCAGGCCGCCGCCACAGGGGCGGACGGGTGTGTGGACCTGCTCGGCGCGGTGCCCGGGTACCGGTGCACCTCCGTCCGCCTGGAGGTGCCGGCGGGCGCCCTTGACGCGGGCCTGCTCGCGGTGGCGGTCCAGAACCCCCCCACCGCCGACTGCGTCACGATGGAGCCGGTGGCGCTGGAGAACCTGGTCGCGCCCACGGTGACGGCGATCCTCCCCGAGTCGATCTGCGACGAGGCGGGCACCCTCCCGGTGACGGTGGAGGGCGCGGGCTTCCTCTCCACCGGTGGGCTGCTCCCCACCGTCCGCATCGGCGACGTCGACCTCTCAGCGGAGGGCGTCGCGGGCTGCGAGGCCCTCACCGGCTCGGTGGCGGGGCAGCTCTGCTCCAGCCTCACCCTCACCCTCCCCGAGGGGACCTTCACCGCCCTGGGCACCGAGCGGGTGCTGGTCACCAACCCCGCCCCCGCCGAGTGCGTCAGCGGCGACCCCGTGGACCTGATCATCGCCCCACCCCCGACCATCACCGCGACCAGCCCGGCCCTGTCGTGCAGCGGTGGGACCTTGCGGGTGGAGGGGACGGACCTCTCCTCTCGCTCCCGCGTCTTTGTGGGCGACGCCGAGGTGACCGTCGAGACCGCCGCCGCCGGGCTGCTCACCGGGGACATCCCCGCTGGGCTGCCGCTGGGGGTGGCGCAGGCGATCCGGGTAGAGAACCCCGGCGAGTGCTCGGACGAGGTGCCCTCCGCCCTGACCCTGATGCCCGCTCCGACCCTGGTGTCGGTGGACCAGGCCCTGGTGTGCGGCGAGCAGCTCGACAACACCTTCATGCTGAGCGGCACGGACTTCCTCGTCAGCGGGGGCGAGTACCCGGTGGTGGACCTGGGCGGGGTGCGCGCGGTGGCGGACGGGGTCAGCGGCTGCGCGCCGATCCCCGACGGGCAGGCGTGTACCGGGCTGACGGTCACCTTCTCGGCCGACGCCCTCGCGCTGCTGAGCGGGGTGCAGCCCCTGTTCGTGCAGAACCCCGCCCCCGCGGACTGCGAGACCAACGCGGTGGAGGTGGAGGTGGTGGGCGCCCCGTCGGTGGCCTCGGTGGAGCCGGTGGAGCAGTGCTGGGAGGTGGGTGCCTTCCAGGTGCGCGTCACCGGCGCGGGCTTCCTCTCGCAGGGCGGCCACCTGCCCGCGGTGCAGCTCGGAGACGAGGTCTTCAACGCCACCTCGGTCAGCACCTGCGCCTCCCTCGCCGGACCCGCCGGGGGGCAGCTCTGCGAGGAGCTGCTGGTCGACGTGCCGGCGGACACCTGGGATCACGCCCAGACCCTCCCGGTGGGGGTCACCAACCCCTCCCCCGCGGCCTGCGAGAGCGATGAGGACGTGGGCCTGGACCTCTACGACCCGCCGCGGGTCACCGCGGTGGAGCCCTACAAGGTGTGCGGTGGCGACACGGTCGTGAGCGTGACAGGGACCGGCTTCCGCGCCACCCCAGCCGTCGAATTCCTCGGGCTGGAAGCCCAGCGCGTCACCCTGCTGTCGGACACCGAGCTGGAGGTGCTGATCCCAGCGGAGCTGGACCCGGGCGAGTACCCGATCCGGGTGATCAACCCCGACACCTGCGAGGACACCCTCCCCGCGCCGGGCCTGATCGTGGTCGAGCCGCCGATCGTGTTCTTCGTCGATCCTCCCGCGATGTACAGCGCGGTGCCCATCCAGGCGACCGTCTACGTTGCCGGTATCAACGATGAGCTCGTGGAGGTCTGGCTGGAGGAGTCCGCCAGCGGCGCGATCACCGAGATCTCGCCCGCTGACTTCTCGTGGGATCCCGCCGATCCACTGCGGGTCCAAGCGCTGATCCCCGCGGACCTGCCCAGGGGCTCCTACAACGTCTTCATCAAGGACGAGGTGGGCTGCGAGGTGTCGTTCTCGGACGCGCTGTTCGAGGAGGACACCCCCACGGTGGCGGTCGACACAATCTCCCCGCCCTTTGGCTGGGAGCAGGGCTTCACCCCGGTGGTGGTGGCGGGCGACGGCTTCGTCGACCTGCCGCGCGTCTACCTGAGCCCCTCGGTGCCCGCGCCCGGCACCAGCGCCACCGAGCTGACCGGGGTGGTGTGGGCGGACGCCCAGACCATCGACGGGATCGTCCCCACCGGCCTCGCGGCGGACACCTACGACCTGATCGTGGTCAACCCCGACCACTCGGTCGGCTTCCTCGCCGGCGCCTACCAGAGCATGGTCGACCACCCGCCGATGGTCACCTCCGCCGCCCCCGCCTCGGTCGCGACACAGCCGGCGCAGGCGGTCACCCTGCGGGGGGACTACTTCGACAGCCCCACCGCGCAGGTGGAGTGCATGGACCCATCGACCGAGGTGACGCCCACCCTCTACAGCGCGCCGGTCACCGGGTGGGGCGCCGACTGGATCGACATCACCGTGCCCGGCGACGCGATCGGCAAGTCGGTGTGTACCGTGATCGTCACCAACGCCGACGCGACCACCGATCGCTTCGCGGCGATCTCGGTGGTGTCGCCCTCGGACAACCTGTACGAGTGGCGCCCCACCCAGGCGATGCAGGAGCCTCGGCGGGCCCCCGCCGCGGTGGCGGGCAGGGTGACCCGCACCCTGCGCTACCTCTACGCGATGGGCGGTGACACCGGCACCGACGCGGGCGCCCTCGACAGCTTCGAGAAGGCCCAGGTGGACGTGTACGGCGGCCTGAGCCCCTGGAGCTACACCGCCAAGGGCGAGGCGCGCTACCTTCCGACCCCGCTCACCAAGGCTGGGGTCGCTCAGGTGGGGCGCTTCCTCTATCTGGTGGGGGGAAACGACGGGATCAGCGCGGTGGATTCGGTGTACCGGGCGCAGATCCTCGACCCGCTGGAGGCCCCGCGGGTGGTGAACCTGGACATCGCGCAGGGCACCGGCTCCGAGCTGGACGGGGGCACCTGGTCGTACCGGGTCGCGGCCCTGTTCGACCCGTCCTACCTGGCTAACCCCTCCGGAGAGACCCTCGCCAGCGACCCGTTCACCGTGCGGCTCCCCAGCCTGCCCCAGCGGCTCAACCTGACGCTCAGCTGGACTGAGGTGCCGGGCGCGACCGGCTACAGGATCTACCGCACCCCCGCCGCCGACCTGGGCTCTAGGGCGGAGGTCTTCCTCGCCGACGTGTTCGGTGGCACCACCACCTCGTTCACCGACGACGCCTCGGCGATCCCTGACGCCGCGGTGGTGCCGCACCAGCCCGGCAACCTGGGCGAGTGGGCCGAGCTGCCCCCCCTGTCCCACCCGCGCCAGTCGCCGCAGGTGGCGACGGCGCAGGACCCCGACGACCCCAACACCTGGTACCTGTATGTGGCGGGGGGCGCGAGCGGCGCGACGCTCTACAAGGACATCGAGTACCTGCCGGTGACAGACAGCTCGGAGCACGATCAGGCGGTGGGGAGCTGGATCCCGTCGGCGCGCCTGATGAGCGACCTCCGCGAGGCGGGCAGCGCCTGGGTGGTGGACGACAGGCTCCACACGGTGCAGGCGCCGGGGGACTCCTGGGTCTACTTTGGCGTCGGGTGGAAGACCGCGGGCGAGGGCAGCGTCAGCACCTCCGCTGACGTGGGGCTGGTGCAGCCCGGCGGCGAGCTGGGGAGCTGGGCCTCGATCTCCAAGGCGATCAACCCCGGCCGCGCGGGCGCCGGGGTGCTGTCGGCCTCCAACTACCTGTACGCCTTCGGCGGGCAGAGCGGCGCGCCGAGCAGCGGCGGCATCTCGATGGCGATCGACCCCGACGCGGTGCCCCTGCTGGAGAACGGCAACAACCTGGGCAAGCAGATGAGCCTCAACCGGATCTACCAGGGCTCGGCGCTGGAGTCCTCGATCGTGTTTGCGGTGGGGGGCGCGACCGACGACCCCACCCAGCGCGTCACCGCAACCGTCGACTACACCAACTTCTAGGGTTCTATCATGAAAATCAGACTTTCCCTCCTGGTGCTCGCCGCAGCCATCGCGGCCCCGGCCCTCGCGGACGAGGGCGCGGCAGAGGCTCCCCCCGAGGCTCCGCCCGAGGCTCCGCCTGAGGCTCCGCCTGAGGCTCCGCCTGAGGCTCCGCCTGAGGCTCCCCCCGAGGCTGTGGTGGCGGACCTGCCGGCGGGCGCGGCCGACGGTCGCTTCGCCCCCTTCGTGGCGCTCCAGCTCGGCCCCTCCGTGCCCCTGTCCTCGCTGGGAGTGTCGGTCTTCCCCAGGCTGACGGCTGGGGCGGAGCTCCCCTTCCTCGACCGCAAGGTGCGGGTCTTCGCGACCGGAGCCCTGACCAGGCCGAGCGTCACCGAGACCCTCGAGGACCCCCGCGTGCCCGCCGGGAGCTACACCTACACCCTCAAGGAGACCTACTGGATGCTCGGTGTGGGCGCGTCATACGCGCTCCTAGACCCCGGCGGGAGGCTGGTGCCAGAGGTGGCGATCGTCCCTCAGGTGCAGCTGCTCCGCTCCAGGGTGGAGGGCGACGCGGGCGGGGTGCCCATCGGCGAGACCCGCGAGTACTACGGGCAGGCGAGCGTCTCGCTCACGGCGGGGGCCCGCTACAAGCTCGGCCCTGGCGCGCTGATCGGGGCGCTGGAGCTGGCCCTGTCTGGCTTCGACGGGCGGGTGACCGGCGAGAGGAGCGCCTCGGTGCTGGTGCCGCAGGTGGGGTACGCGGTGGTGTTCTGAGGCCTGCGGGGGCGGACCGCGCGGGGAGCGCTGGTGGAGGCTGCCTCGCCCTGGGGAGGAGACCTGTGCCACAGCCGCGGCAGCACACGGAGGGGCCCGCGGCGGTGCCCCAGGGGGACGCCGCGCCGCGGCAGCACATGGGGGAGGGGGCCCTGTGGGACAGCCTCGGGCTGTCGAGGCGCGTCGCGCCGCCGGGAGGCGGCCCCGTCCTGCTGCTCCGCCGGCGGGAGCGCGTCGTCACGCGAGGTCCCCGCGGCGGCCCCCTCGAATGAACCTGGCTCGCCGCCGTAGAGGGTTGGACCAGGAGGTCCCATGTCGCTGCTCGCCGCCGCCCTCTTCACGCTCTCCGCACACGCTGGCGCCCTGATCGAGGTGGTGGACCCCGCTGGCGCCCCCATCCCCACCGCCACGGTGCGCTTCGAGGAGGAGGGCTGGGAGGCCCACAGGGTCCACCCAGAGACCGCGATCCTCCCCATAGAGACGCTCTACCCTGCGGAAGAGGAGCCCATCCCCCTCGCGGCAGGCGACGCCCTGTCGCTGCGGGCGTCCGCGCCAGGGTATCGGGTCACCGAGGAGCGGTGGACGCTGGGCAAGGGTCGCGCGGGGCGCCGCGCCCACGTGGTGACGCTCCGGCCCCTCGATCTCAATGGTCTCTTCGAGGAGATCGAGGGTCCCGCCGGCGAGGCGCTGGGGAAGGCCAAGGGCGCGCTGGCCGCTGGCGCCCTGGCCGAGGTGCCTGAGTGGACCGCCGAGGCCATGCGACGCGACCGCGAGAGCCTCGCCCGGGCGCAGGTGGCCTGGCAGGCCAAGGGGCTGGAGGCGATCGCCGAGGCGCAGCGCTGGCGCGGTGAGAGCGAGGCCTCGGTGCGGGACTGGAGCGAGGCGCGCCTGGAAAAGGTCGAGGTGGCCCGGGCGCGCACCGCCGAGGCCGCGATCTCCTGGGCCGAGACCGCCAGGGCGGTGGGGGCCTCCGCCGAGGAGGCGGTGCAGCTCTGCCTCGCGACCGCCCGGACGCCGGCGCGCTGCGGAGAGGCGCTGAGGCCCGATCCCGCCGAGGGGCCTTGATCCTCCTTTCGCCCAAGCGGGCCATGCGGTGCGGCGCCCGGCGCGGGCGTAGGAGCGCGGGGCCGGAGAGGGGGGCATGCGCTGGAGCGAGCGCGTCGCCTCGCTCGTCTCGGCTCCCACCCATGCCCAGGGTGGCGCCGACGAACTCCTGTTCATGGGTGCGACGATGACTGAGGCCGCTCTGGGCCTTGATCCTCCTGTCGCCCGAGCGGGCCATGCGGGGGGGGCTCCGGCACGGAGGTTTGCGCCTGAAGCCGCAGGGGGAGAGGGGGCGGCGATCCCTCAGCAGGGGCGGACGCAGTCCCCGACCCCAAGGGGATACGAAGGAGGGCGAGGCCCCCTTGGCGGCGGCCCTATGGCCGTCGGAAATTAGGATCTCAGCGCGCTAGCAGCACCCTGTCCCTCCGCCAGCGCGGCAGGCGGCGCGCAGACCTTGGGCCAGACGAGGAGCAGGGCCACACCCTAGATGGATCGAGTGGCAATTTCATGACCTTGTTCCTTTGGAAAAATGAGGTTCGTCCTGTCAGGCTGAGTCCGGTGCCCTGCCGAGCCGTGATAGAGGGCGTCACAACGCACAGCCCGGAGCCGCCCATGCCCTCTGTCCGCGATCACGCCCGCGCGACCCTCACCCTCTCGGACGGGGCTGTCGCCCGCTACTACCGCCTGGGCGCCCTGGAGGCGCTGGGCTGGACCCAGCTGAGCGCGCTGCCCTACGCGATCCGGGTGCTGCTGGAGGCGGCGCTCCGAAAGGAGGACGGCTTCCTGGTGCGCGAGGAGGACGTGCGCGCCCTGTGCGCCTGGTCCCCGGAGGGCGAGCCGGTGGAGGTGCCCTTCATGCCCGCGCGGGTGGTGCTGCAGGACTTCACCGGCGTGCCGGCGGTGGTCGACATGGCCGCGCTGCGCGACGCGATGGCGGAGCTGGGGGGCGATCCCTCGCGGGTGAACCCGCTGGTGCCGGTGGACTTGGTGATCGACCACTCGGTGCAGGTGGACGTTTCGGGCCGCTTCGCCGACGCCCGCGAGCGCAACCTGGAGATCGAGTACGCTCGCAACCAGGAGCGCTACGCCTTCCTCAAGTGGGGGCAGGCCAACCTGGCGAACTTCCGCGCGGTGCCGCCGGGGCGGGGGATCGTCCACCAGGTCAACCTGGAGTGGCTGGCGACGGTGGCCCACCGGGGCGAGGAGGACGGGGTGCCCCTCCTGGGGTGCGACACGGTGGTGGGCACCGACTCCCACACCACCATGATCAACGGGCTGGGGGTGCTGGGCTGGGGGGTGGGCGGCATCGAGGCCGAGGCGGTGATGCTCGGGCAGCCGGTGTATATGCTCACCCCTGCGGTGGTGGGCTTCCGGCTCAGCGGGGCGCTCCGGGCGGGGGTCACCGCCACCGACATGACCCTCCGCATCGTCGAGCGCCTCCGCGAGGCCGGTGTGGTCGGGCAATTCGTGGAGTTCTTCGGGCCGGGGATGGCGAAGATGTCCCTCCCCGACCGGGCCACTGTGGCGAACATGGCGCCGGAGTACGGGGCGACGGCCGGCTATTTTCCGGTGGACGAGGTCACCCTCGACTTCCTGCGCCTCACCGGGCGGGACGAGGGGCACATCGCCGAGGTGGAGGCCTATTACCGCGCTCAGGGCCTGCTCTACGGGGAGGGGGCCCCGGAGCCTCGCTACTCGCGGCTGATCGAGCTGGACCTCGCCTCGGTGGAGCCCTCCCTCGCCGGGCCGAAGCGCCCGCAGGATCGGGTGCCCCTCTCGCGGATGAAGGAGGCCTTCGCCGCCTCGCTCACGGCGCCTCGGGGGCACGCTGGGCACGGGCTGAGCGCCGACAGGGTGGGCGCTACTCAGGCGGTTGATGGGCGGGACTTTGCGTTGCGCCACGGCGACGTGGTGATCGCGGCGGTGACCTCCTGCACCAACACCTCCAACCCCTCGGTGATGATCGCCGCGGGGCTCCTGGCCCGCAACGCGGTGGCGAGGGGGCTGCAGACGAAGCCCTGGGTGAAGACCTCCCTCGCCCCCGGGTCGCGGGTGGTGACCGACTACTACCGCGCCGCCGGCCTAGACGTCGCCCTCGACGCGCTCGGCTTCGCCAACGTGGGCTACGGCTGCACCACCTGCATCGGGAACTCCGGTCCCCTCGAGCCCGAGCTGGAGCGCGCCGTAGACGAGGGGGGCCTGGTGGTGGCGAGCGTGCTCTCGGGGAACCGCAACTTCGAGGGGCGCGTCCACGGCAAGGTGAAGGCGAGCTTCCTGGCGAGCCCGCCCCTGGTGGTGGCTTACGCCCTGGCGGGGACGGTGAACCGGGACCTGGACACCGAGCCCCTCGGGTACGACCCGGAGGGGAGGCCGGTCTATCTGCGCGAGGTCTGGCCGTCGGACGAGGAGGTGCAGGCGGTGA
Source organism: Deltaproteobacteria bacterium (assembly GCA_016938035.1). GTDB lineage: Bacteria > Myxococcota_A > UBA796 > UBA796 > JAFGVK01. The sequence continues at coordinate 25,413 of JAFGVK010000044.1, forward strand.
TCCGCCAGACCATCACCCCGGCGATGTTCCGTGGGCGCTACGCGGACGTCACTCAGGAGCCCCTGTGGGACGCTATCCCCACCGCGCGCTCGGAGCGCTATCCCTGGCAGGCCGCGTCGACCTACATTCGCCAGCCGGACTTCTTCCGCGGGATGAGCCCCGCTCCGGCGCCGCTCCAGCCGATCCTGGGGGCGCGCGCGCTGCTCAAGCTGGGCGACTCGGTGACCACCGACCACATCTCTCCCGCGGGCTCCATCCCCCCCGACAGCCCGGCGGGGCGCTACCTGCAGGCGCAGGGCGTCGCGCCGCGCGACTTCAACAGCCTGGGCTCTCGGCGGGGCAACCACGAGGTGATGGTGCGGGGCACCTTCGCCAACGTGCGGCTCCGCAACCAGCTCGCGCCGGGCACCGAGGGGGGCGTCACCACCCTGCTCCCAGAGGGGGAGGTGATGAGCGTGTACGAGGCGGCGGTGCGCTACCAGGGGCGCGGCACCGCGCTGGTGGTGCTGGCCGGGAGCCAGTACGGCACCGGGTCGTCCCGCGACTGGGCGGCGAAGGGGACCCACCTGCTGGGGGTGCGGGCGGTGATCGCGGTGAGCTACGAGCGCATCCACCGCTCCAACCTGGTGGGGATGGGGGTGCTCCCGCTCTGCTTCCGCGAGGGGGAGGACGCGGCCTCCCTGGGCCTGGACGGGCGGGAGGTCTACGACATTGCGGGCATCAGCGACGCGATCGCACCGCTGGAGGAGCTGGAGGTGCGGGCGACCCGGCCCGACGGGAGCGAGGTGCGCTTCGCCGTGGTGGCGCGCCTCGACACCCCGGTGGAGGTGGTGTACTACCGCAACGGCGGCATCTTGCAGACGGTGATCCGGGGGATGGCGCGCGGGGAGGCCTGAGCGCGGGCGCCCCCTCGGCCTCAGCGAGGTGGGGGGGGCACCTCCAGCGGAGAGGGGCCGCTCGCCGCGTGCCGGCAGCGCGTGGAGGCCCCCGGCGGCGCTCGTGAGGACCGCGTCGGGCACCAGCGGCCTGCCACATCCCCGCGATCTGCCCGGTGCGAGGCGGCTGGTGGGGATGAGGGCGGGGCAGCGCGCGCGGCGTCTGCGGCGCCGGTCCATCCGCCAGACCGTCTCACAGGGCGCGCGTCCCCCTTCCAGAGGAACCATTGGATGAAGTGGCTCGTCGAATCTTTCCCATTGGTCATGGGCCCCGAGTCGCCAGGGCTGTCGAGGTGGGCCTTGGCCATCGTCTCGCCCAATGGGGTCATGCGGGGGGGCCTCGGGCACGGGGGCAGCGCTCGACCTCGCAGGGGGAGAGGGGGCGGGAAGCCCCCAGCAGAGGGGACTGGGGGGGGGCCGCAGTCCCCGGGCCCAACGGGGACACGAAGGAGGGCGGGGCCGCCCTTGGCGGCGGCCATAGGATCGTCGGTGATAGGGATCTCAGCGCGCTGGCAGGCCCCTCTCGCTCCGCCAGCGCGGCGCGCAGACCTTGGGCTAGGCGATGTTCATGGCCGTCGACGTGTGGCCTCCGAGGACGCCAACGTGTGTGCGCGGTGAGCGTAGGGACAAGGACACCCGTCCAGACGCCAGCGCGTCGGTCCCCTGTGGGCGGCGCAGGCGGCGCCCGCCAACGCGTAGGGAAGTCGGTGAGCGCGATGTTCTCGGCCTGGTGGCGGATGCCGAAGCGGGGAGGAGGTCGGTGGGGGCGCTCGCCGGCGGGGAGGCGTGCGGGATGGTGCCCAGCGAGCCCTCACCTGCGGCGGCGCCCCACGAGGGGACAGCCGCCAGGAGCCCGGGACCGTTCCTTGCGCCTCGTCCTCCACCCGCGGCCTCGCGGTGCAACGGCCTACGGGGGCCCCCGAAGCGCCTCCAGCAGCGCTCGCAGCGCGCGCTCCTGCACCGCGGGGGCGAGGTGGTGGTCGGCCTCAGGGAGGAGCTGTAGCTCGGCGCCCGCTACGCCGTCGCAGAAGCGCCGCGCCAGCGCCGGGGGGCAGCTCTGATCCAAGGCCCCGGTGACCACCACCGTCCGCGCCGGGGCGGGGAATGAGCCCGCGTCTACCGCGCGAAGGAACCGCTGAGAGCGGGGCGGTAGCACCTTGACCGGACCGCTGAGGGAGGGCCCGAGCACCGGCCCGAGGAGCAGCACGTGGTCGCCCCGCGGGGGCAGGTCGAGCAGCACCAACAGCAGGAGATAGGCCCCGTAGGAGCGCCCCACCAGGAGGGAGGGGGAGGGGGGGAGCGCCTCGCGGATCTGCCCCAGCTGCGCGGCGAGGGGGCGGGCGAGGAAGGCGTCGTCGAGGTCGAGGCCCCACGCGGCGGTGGCGCCCAGGGCGAGGGCTCGCGCCACCAGGGGGCCCGCCTGGCCGTGGCGACCCGAGAGGATCAAGGTGCGCATGGGGACCTCTCAGGTGGGGGTGCGTGGTGCCGTCCTCTGGCGCCGGGCCGGAAGGGGCGCTGCGCGCGGGCCGCGGCGCCTCCCGACCCGGCTCCCGAGTATCGGGCCGACGGAGGAGGAGCCACAGGTCGTGTGGTCCGCCGAGGGCGCGCGTGGGGGAGCCCGGGGGCCCCCCTCCGGACCGCGTGGTATCGCGCTGCTGCTCACCCAAGGCCGCGGTGGGGGAGGTGGTCCGCCGGGACGGGCCGCTTGAGTGTGTCGCTTCAACGCCGCTACCCTCAGGGGGAGCCATGACGGCCGCGTTGCGCGCTCGCCTCCGTGAAGATCAGGAGGTCGGGCCTCCGCTTCGACGGGCTGCCAGGCCTGCGCTGCGGTGGGGAGCGTCCCAGTGGGGTGGATGGCTGCTTGAGCTCCTGGGCGCGGGGACCACGGGTCGGAGGTGGCAGCCGAACCGCCGCCCCGGCGGTCCCGGGGGCGCGCAGCGCGCAGCGCGTCCAGCGCAGCGGCCCGTTGAGCGGGGCCGGCACCGGTCCATCCGCCGGACAGTCTCCTGGGGGATGCTTCATCATTCTATAGGAAAAATCAGCCGAAGTTGCTCACCGAAGCTCCCAGGGGCCGCGCGCTGTGGGGAGGCACCCGCGGGGGGGATCTTGGCTTCGACCGGGGGATGCCGCAGGTCGCGGGTGCGCTCCGCGGAGGCAGGAGCGCCGCAGGGCCGCCAGGAACAGCCTCCTGCCCCGATCCGTCGGGGTCAGCGCGCGCGAGGAGGTGAGGCGGTACCCGCGTCGCGCGGGGAGCGCCCGTGGGGGCGCGGTGTATCGCCGCTCACTGGCAGGGGTCCGCTGCAGATTCGGGGTGGACGAATAACATGCACATAATATGAGGGCGGCCATGACCTGGCGCACACGACTCAGCACCCTGCTCTCTGAACGGTCCTTCGGGACCCAGGGGGAGATCTGCGCTGCGCTCGAGGAGGACGGGCACGCCGTCACTCAGGGGACCCTCTCCCGAACCCTGCGCGAGCTGGGGGTGGTGAAGGTGGGGGGCGCGTACCGCCTGCCCGCCGCTGAGGGCACCCCGATCCTCCAGGTCCAGTGGACCGCCGCCGACTGTCTGGCGGTGATCCGCACTGAGCCCGCCTACGCCCCGCTCCTGGGCCAGCGCGTCGACGACGCGGGGCTCCCGGGGGTGCTCGGCACCGTGGCGGGGGACGACACGGTCTTCGTGGCGACCGACGGGCAGCAGGGGGCTCGCTCCCTGTGCGCCTTCCTAGGGCTCCGACGACGAAGTCCCTGACCGCCTCGGCTCGCGTGCCTGTCGGCACAGTCTCTACACGCTGGGAGCGCGGCTCCCCACAGGATGAGCGCATGCATCAGACCCTCGCGGTGGCCTTCTCGGGAGGCCTCGACACCTCGTACCTCGTCGCGCGCTACGCGGAGGCGGGGCACAAGGTCCTCGCGATCACCGTGGACACAGGCGGCTGGACCCGCGAGGGCCGCGAGGCCCTGCGCGCCCACGCCCTCAGGCTCGGCGCGGCCGAGCACGTCCTCCTCGACGGGCTGGACGCCCTCTACGACCACCACATCTCGTGGCTGATCCGCGGCAACGTGATGCGGGGCGGGGTGTACCCCCTGGCGGTGGGCGTGGAGCGGGTGGCGCAGGCGCGCCTGTTCGCAGCAGAGGCCGCGGCGCGCGGGGCGACCCTCCTGGTCCACGGCTCCACCGGTGCAGGCAACGACCAGGTCCGCTTCGACGTGGCGCTGCGCGCCCTGGCGCCCGCCGCCGAGGTGATCGCGCCGATCCGCGACGAGGCCCTGTCCCGCGCCACCACGATGGCCTGGCTCGCTGAGAGGGGCCTGGGGCCGCTCCAGTCGGATGCCACCCTGTCGATCAACCGGGGCCTCTGGGGCACCACCGCGGGGGGGCGCGAGACCCACGATCCCTGGGCCGCCCCCGAGGAGGACGCCTGGACCACCACCACCGCCCCCTCCCAGGCACCCGCAGAGGGCACCACCTTCGTCCTCGGCTTCGAGGAGGGCCTGCCGGTCTCGGTCGACGGGGAGCCCCTGCGCGGCTGGGAGGCGGTGGAGGCCCTCGCCGATCTGGGCGCCGCCCACGGCTTCGGGCGCGGCATCCACCTGGGCGACACCATCCTGGGGATCAAGGGGCGCATCGCCTTTGAGGCGCCCGCCGCCGCGATCCTCATCCCCGCCCACCGGGAGCTGGAGAAGCTGGTGCTCACCGGGGGCCAGCGCTTCTGGAAGGACCACCTGGGGAACCTCTACGGCGATCTGGTCCACGAGGCCCGCTTCCTCGACCCCCTCGCGCGGGACATTGAGGCCTTCCTCGCGTCCTCCCAGCGGCGGGTGACCGGGGAGGTGCGGGTGACGCTCCGCCAGGGTGCCTTGATGATCACCGGGGTGCGAAGCCCCTACTCGATGGTCGCAGTGCAGGAGACCGCCTACGGCGAGCACACCAGCCTGTGGACCGCTGAGGACGCTCGCGGCTTCTGCCGCATCCACGGGACCGCGCAGGTCCTCGCCGCTCGTGCCGGAGGTGCCCAGTGAAGATCCGCGTCGACAAGATCGCCTCGTGTACCCTGAACGTCGGCCTCCACCACGAGGTGGTGCTCGGCGACGTGATCCCCGCGCGCGCTGGCACCGTGGTTGTGGGGAGGGTGCTCGACTCCAAGGCCGTCTACAACAAGCTCGAGGACGTCCACGGGCGCATGGCCACTGTGCACCGGGGGGACATCATCGCCGGGGTGCTCGGCGCCCGTGAGGCGGTGCAGGGCTACTCGGGCACTGTGCCCTCCGCTGTGGCGGTGGGCGACACCCTGCACCTGCTGAACCTTGGCGGGATCATCGGCCAGTGCACCTCCGCCAACCCCGAGGTGGGGCCCCCGGCGCGGGTGGAGATCCTGGGCTCGGTGCTCCGCTTCCCGGAGCTGGGGCGCAGGGTGGGGGAGCCGGCGAGCATCTTCCCCGGTCCCATCGCCTTCGCCGACCACCTCAAGCCCATGCCGCCGGTGGTGATGCTGGTGGGCACGTCGATGAACGCCGGCAAGACCCGGGCCGCCAGCTCGCTGATCCGCGAGCTCACCAAGCGGGGCCTGCGGGTGGGCGCCGCCAAGGTGACGGGGGTGGCGCTGCGGCGCGACACCCTCGAGATGCTCGACCACGGGGCGTCGCAGGCGGTGAGCTTCGCCGACGCGGGGCTGCCCTCCACCTGCGCGGGGGGAGTGCTGGAGGCGGCGCGGGGGTGCCTGAACGCCCTCGCGGACGAGGGGCACGACCTGCTGGTGATCGAGCTGGGCGACGGCCTCCTCGGAGAGTACGGCGTCTCCGATATCCTGGAGGACCCTGAGTTCCGCGCGCTGGGCGCCAAGCTGGTGCTGGCGGCGGCAGACCCGGTCGCGGCCTGGGGGGGGGTGAAGTTCATGGAGCAGATGGGGCACCTCACCACCGTGGTCACCGGGCCCGCCACCGACAACGCCTCGGGGAGCCGGGCGGTGCGCACCCACACCGGCGTCTGCACCGCGAACGCCCGCACTCAGGCCGAGGCCCTGGTGCAGGTCGTGCTGGACGGCCTCTGCCAGCCGCTAGAGGAGCGCCTGTGAGGCCCAAGGTCGGCATCATCGGCGCCACCGGCTACGCCGGCAGCGAGGTGGTCCGCTGGCTGCTGGGGCGGGCCGAGCTGACGGTCTACTCCTCCTCGCGGGTGGGAGAGCGCCTCGCAGAGGCCGTCCCCGCCCTCGAGGGGTTCACCGACGAGGTCTTCCGCCCCATCGACCCCAAGGAGCTGTCCGGCCTGGACGCGGTGGTGCTCGCGACCCCGCACGGGGTGGCCCGCGACCTGGTGAGGGGGATCGACGCGCCGGTGATCGTGGACCTGTCCCGCGACCACCGCCACGTCCATGGCTGGGCCTATGGGCAGGTGGAGTGGAACCGCGATCAGCTCGTCGGCGCCCCGAGGATCGCGGTGCCTGGCTGCTTCGCCACCGCGATCTCCCTCTCCCTCGCCCCGCTGGTGGCGGCGGGGGTCGCCCGCGGCCCCTTCCACGTCACCGCGATGACCGGCTCCACGGGGTCTGGCGCCACCGCCTCGGCCGGCACCCACCACCCCCTGCGCTTCGCCAACACCCGCGCCTACAAGGTGCTCACCCACCAGCACGTCCCCGAGATCGAGGCCTTCCTCGCCACCCTCGGCGGCAGCCACAGGGTGCAATTCGTCCCCCTCTCGGGGCCGGTGGACCGGGGCATCTTCGCCACCTCCTTCGCGGACGTGGGGAGGGCCGACGCCTTCGACCTGTTCCGCAGAGCCTACGGCGACGCGCCCTACGTCCGCCTGCGCGAGGGCACCCCCGAGCTGCGCCATGTGCGTGGCACCGCCCTCGCCGACCTCACCGTCTACCAGGAGGCGGAGACCGCCGTCGTCCTGGCCGCCATCGACAACCTGGGCAAGGGCGCGGCCGGTCAGGCGGTGCAGTGCCTGGAGCTAGCCCTCGGCCTTGAGCCCGAGACCAGGAGGCCCTCTTGGACACCGTGAACTCCCACCTCCTCGACAACCTGGGCGGTTCCGCCCTGCCCCTCACCCTGGTCCGGGGTGAGGGGGCCCGCCTGTGGGATGACCAGGGGCGGGTCTACTGGGACTTCTACGGGGGCCACGCGGTGTCCCTGCTGGGCCAGGGGCACCCGCGCTGGATCGCGGCGATGAAGGCGCAGGCGGAGCAATTCACCTTCTTCTCGACCCTCGCGGACCTGCCGGTGCGTCACCAGGCAGCCGACGCCCTGTGCGCCCTCACCGGGATGGACGTGGCCTTCTTTGTCAACTCCGGCGCCGAGGCCAACGAGGCGGCGCTCAAGATGGCCCGCAAGATCACGGGTCGCCCGGTGATCATCGCCCTAGAGGGCGGCTTCCACGGGCGCACGATGGGCGCGGTGGGCGTCACCTGGCACTACCGCGACCAGCACGCCCCCGCCCACGGGATCGTGCGTCACGTCCCGATGGGAGACACCGCCGCGCTGGTGGCGGCCCTCGACGATCAGGTCGCCGGGATGATCGCCGAGCCGGTGCAGGGCATCGCCGGGGTGGTGCTCCCCCCGGACGGCTGGCTGGCGGAGGCGGCGGCGCTGGTGCGGGCCGCGGGCGGCCTCTTCATCGCCGATGAGATCCAGTCCGGGATGGGCCGCGGGGGCTACCCCCTGGTCAGCCGGCACCTGGGGGTGAGCCCCGACCTCGCCACGGTGGGCAAGGGCCTCGGGGGTGGCTTCCCGGTGGCCGCGACCCTGATGACCCGGGCGGTGGCCGACACCGTGCGGCCCGGCGAGCACGGCACCACCTTCGGGGGGGCCCCCATGGCCTGCGCCGCGGTGGTGAACACCCTCCAGATCCTCGAGGACGAGGACCTGATCGCCCGCGGCCGCGCCCTGGGCCTCGCCATGCACCAGGCCCTGAGCGCGGTGCCCGGCGTGGAGACCGTCCGGGGTGAGGGCGTGCTGATCGGCGTAGCGCTCGATCGCCCCGCGAAGCCCGTCGCTAACGCCCTGATGGGGCTCGGCTTCATCGTCGGCACCGCCTCTGATCCCAAGGTGCTGCGCCTCTCTCCCCCCATGAACACCCCCTATGAAGCGGTAGACGCCCTCGCCGCCGCGCTGAAGGAGCTCCTCTGATGCATTTCTTCGATGGAACCGAGTATGGCGCCGACGGCGCCCTCACCCTCGCCGCGCGGGCCCTCGAGCTGCGCGCCGGCGCCACCCCCCGCGCGGCCCTCGGCAAGCGCCTGGCGGCGGTCTTCCTCAACCCCTCCCTCCGCACCCGCGCCTCGATGGAGGCGGCGACCACAGCCCTGGGGGCCAGCCCTCAGATCATCCAGCCCGGCAAGGACGCCTGGTCACTGGAGGTGCGCAAGGGGGTGGTGATGGACGGGTCGGCGAGCGAGCACATCGCGGACGCGGTGCGGGTGCTGGGGCAGTACGCCGACATCCTGGCGGTGCGGGCCTTCCCCTCGCTGGTGGATCTGGAGGAGGACCGCGCTGAGCCGGTCCTGAGCGCCTTTATGGAGCACGCGGGTGTCCCGGTGATCAACCTGGAGTCCGCCCTCTACCACCCGATGCAGGGGCTGGCGGACACCGCCACCTGGCTCGACCACCTGGGTCCGGACCTGCGTGGGCAGCCCATCACCCTCACCTGGGCCCCGCACCCCAAGGCGCTGCCCGCGTCGGTGCCGAACCAGGTGCTCCTCTCGTCCGCCCTGGTGGGGATGGACGTGACCGTCGCCCACCCCGAGGGCTTTGAGCTGGACCCGCAGCTCGTGGCGCGCGCCGAGGGCCTCGCCGCTGCTGGCGGGGGGCGGGTGCGGATCACCCACGACCAGGCGGGCGCGATGAAGGGGGCCAGGGTGGTGGTTGCCAAGAGCTGGTCGGGCTTCTCGGGCTACGGCCGGCGCGAGGAGGAGGCGGCCCATCGCGCCACCCTCGGCGGCTGGACCGTGGACCAGGCGCTGATGGACCTGAGCGACCAGGCGGGCTTCATGCACTGCCTGCCGGTGCGGCGCAACGTGGTGGTGAGCGACGCGGTGCTCGACGGACCCAATTCCTGGGCCTTTGAGGAGGCGGGCCTGCGCCTGTGGACCGCGATGGCCCTCCTGGAGAAGATGTGGGGAGGTGCGCGATGAGGACCCTCGACCTGCTGGGGGCGATCCCCTATCTGCGCGCCTACGCCGGGCAGATCTTCGTGGTGAAGGCCGGCGGCGAGCTGCTGGAGCGCCCCGCGTGGCGCGACAGCGTGGCCCGCGACATGGCGGTGCTGCACCGGCTGGGGATCCGGGTGGTCTTCGTGCACGGCGGCGGCCCGCAGCTCGACGCGGCCACCGGCGGCGCCGACAAGGTGGCCGGGCGCAGGGTCACCAGCGCCGACACCCTCGCCAAGGCGGTGCAGGTGTGGAAGGGGACCCTCTCGCTCGACTGGGTGACCGCCCTGGAGCGCGAGGGCGAGAAGGCGGTGGGGATCTCTGGGGTGGACGGCCCGATCCTCCGCGCGACCCGCAGGCCCCCGATCTCCATCCGCGACGACGCCGGGGTCGAGGCGGTGGTGGACTTCGGCGAGGTGGGCGACGTGCGCGAGGTGGACGTGAGCGCGCTCCGGGCGGTGCTGTCGATCCCCGCGATCCCTGTGCTCTCTCCGCTGGCCCTGTCGGACGACTACAAGGCCCTCAACGTGAACGCCGACACGGTGGCCGCCGCGGTGGCGGTGGGCCTGGGCGCGGCGAAGCTGATCCTCCTCACCCAGGCGCCGGGGATCCTCTCGGACCCCGACGACGCGGGCTCTGTGCTCCACTGGACTGACCTGGAGGAGCTCTCTGATCTCGAGGCCTCTGGGGCCCTCCGCGGGGGCATGCGCCCCAAGGTCGCGGCGATCCGCAAGGCGCTGGACGGTGGCGTGCCCAGGGTGCATGTCCTCGACGGCAGGCGGCAGGGTGCCCTGCTGGAGGAGGTGCTCACGACCGACGGCTCGGGGACGCTGGTGGTGAAGGCCGCGGACGAGGCCCCAGCGGAGCCGATCTAGCGGTAGGTGACGCCGCGCCGGGGCGGGCGCTCCGGCGGGCGGGTGCTCCGGCGGGCGGGTGCCGGCGAGGGCTGGTTCCCCCCCACAAGAGGGACCGCGCCGATGAGGTGAGGGGGCACGGGTCAATCCGCCGGACAGTCTCACAGGAGGCGCTTCATCATGGCGACGGAACCATCAGATGAAGTTGCCCGTCGAGTCTTCCAGACTGTCAACGGGCGCCGAGTCGCTAGGCGTCTCGGCGTGTGACAGCTGTTCCCCAAGGAGGAAGCGTGCTTTTGTGCGCGACGAGCGTAGGAACAAGGACACGCGTCGAGAGGCCAGCGGATCGGCGCGGGGGAGGGCTTGGGGGCCCTGCCGGAGCCTGCGCTCCCCCGACCGGAGCGCGGCGCCTCGCGCAGATCGCGGTGGCGCCGGGGCTAGGCCCTGGCCGCCAGCCACTCCTCCAGCGCCTGGGCGGTGGCGTCGTAGGAAGACACGATGTTGTCGGCGATCGCCCGCTCGATGCTCCCGCCCACGCCGAACACGCTCACCGTGATGCTGCCCCGCACGGTCCGCTCACAGCGCCCGTCGCCCAGGTCGCGGAGCTGGAGGGTGCCCCTGCAGGTGACCTTGTCGGACATCACCGCGGGGACCACGTCCCAGTCCAGGCGGTTGGCCGCCTGGTCCAGCCGGTTGGACTGCACGTAGATGAGGCGATCCGTCCCCAGGAGCTTCTGCACCACACCCGGGAGGGTGCGCTCGGGGATGACCCTGGCCCGCCAGCTGCGGATGCCACCCACGGTGACGTCGTCCAGCACCTCGCGGGTGTAGCGGGCCTTGTCCTGCAGGCGCGCGTCATAGTCGGTGTCCCAGAACGACCGCCAGAAGGTGGTGGTGTCGCAGGGGAGGACGTGGTGGATCTCGATGGGGCGCAACGGGAGGACTCCTGGACAGAGAGCCGGCAGTGTCGCACACCCTGCCGGGGTGAGACAAGGGCCGTGTCAGCCCTCTGGCTCCGTCTTCTTCTTGCCCGACCTGCGGCCGATCCGGACTCTTCCCTCCTGCATCCCGCCGAACAGGTCGTCGAGGCCCCCGTCGGACCCCTTTGGCGGGGTGCGGTTGAGGGCTGGCGCGGTCTTGGCTGGCGCGGGGGCGGCCTCTGGAGGGGGCGCTGGCCTGGCGGGCGGCGGCGCGGGGGCCTGGGGCGCGGGGGCCTGGGGCGCGGGGGCCTGGGGCGCGGGGCGCGCCGCGGGTGCTGCGGGGCGGATGCCCTCTGGGCGGGTAGTGCCCTCCACGTGACGTTTGGCGGGTGGGGGAGCCGCTGGCTTGGGGGGCGGGGCGGCGACCTGTGGTGGCGCGGCGGGCTCCGGCACCTTGTAGACCGGCTGCCGGCGCGTGTCGGACGCGAAGGAGCTGCTGGTGTCGTGGGTCGGGGTGATCACCGGGGGCATGCCCCCGGGAGGCGTGCCGCCCTGGACTACCCGCTGCCTGGAGTGTGTGGGCGCCGTGCCCCGCAGGCGCCCCGAGGCCGTGGCCCGGGACTGCTGCCCTGGGGGGGGGAGCTTGGGGATCGACCTGTCCTCGGGCGCCAGGGCCGTCGCGGGGCCCTTGGGCTTGGGCGGGGTGCGCCCGGCTGCGTAGACAGGACCGGAGGAGGAGGGACCCGGGTCCTCGTTCTTGCGCTTGAGGGCCTCGCGGATCTCCATCAACTTGCGCTGCCGCTCGGCGTTGCGGTCGCCCCCCTGCGCCTGCTGCGGTGGGGCTGCGGTTGGGGCCCCGGCGGCGGTCTTTTTGAGGGCCTCCACCGCGGCGCGGGGGTTGTTCTCCACCTCGGCCTTGTCGATGCGCACGAAGCGCCCCGCGACATAGATCGGCTTGTGAAGGTCCGGGGCGTCCCCGGGGCGCGCGAAGGGGTCCGTCATCCCCATCTTGGCGAAGGTCCGGGGACCCGCGCCCGCTGGGCGGCGCCACATCCGCTCCATCAGCCGGGCCGCGAGGGCCAGGCCGAGGGTCTCGGGCACGCGCAGGGTGCCGGCGCGCAGAAGATCTTTGACCTTGAGGTCTTCCTGGTTCGTCATGCTTGCCAAACTCCCGCGCCAAGCGTAGGTGGCCCGCACGGGAGAAGCAATGGACGTATTTGAGATCCTTCAGGAGAGGGGCTTTATCAAGCAGACCACCGGCGACGCCGCGGTGCGCGAGCTGTTGAATTCCGGCTCTTCGACGTTCTACGCAGGATTCGACCCGACAGCCAATTCCATGCACGTGGGGAACCTGCTGCCCATCATGGCGATGGCCTGGCTGCAGCGGGCCGGACACAGGGCGCTGGCCCTGGTGGGGGGCGGCACCGCGATGGTCGGCGACCCCTCCGGCAAGACCGAGACTCGGCAGCTCCTGGACGTGGCCACCATCGACGCCAACAAGGCCGCCATCCAGGGGCAGCTGGAGCACTTCCTGGTGCTGGACGGGGCGCAGGGGGAGGTGGTGGACAACGCCACCTGGCTCACTGGCCTGGGCTACATCGCCTTCCTGCGCGACGTGGGCCGCCACTTCTCGGTGAACCGGATGCTGGCCGCAGAGGCGTACAAGGCGCGGCTGGAGCGGGGCCTGTCCTTCATCGAGTTCAACTACCAGATCCTCCAGGCCTATGATTTCCTCACCCTCTACCGCACCCACCGCTGCGTCCTTCAGCTCGGTGGCGACGATCAGTGGGGCAACATCCTGGCGGGCACGGACCTGGTGCGCCGCCTGGAGGAGGCAGAGGTCCACGCCCTCACTATCCCGCTGCTGACCACCGCCTCGGGGGCCAAGATGGGCAAGACCCACAAGGGCTCGGTGTGGCTGGACCGCGAGCGCTTCAGCCCCTTCGACTACTACCAGTACTGGATCAGCTGCGACGACCGCGACGTGGGCAAGCTGCTCCGCCTGTACACCTTCCTCCCGATGGAGCGGGTGCGGGAGCTGGAGGCGCTGGAGGGATCCGACCTGCGTGAGGCCAAGCGGGTGTTGGCCTTCGAGGCCACCTCCCTCGCGCACGGGGAGCAGGCCGCGCAGGAGGCGGAGGCGGGCGCCGCCGCGATGGTCGCGGGCGCCGCGACCGCCGACATGCCCTCCCACGAGGTCGCCGCCGCCGCTCTCAGCGAGGGGCTGCGGCTCTACGTGGCGATGGCGGACGCGGGGCTGGTGAAGTCGCGCGGCGAGGGCCGCCGCCTGATCGCGGGCGGGGGCTGCAAGCTCAACGGCGAGAAGGTGATCGACCCGGAGCGGGACCTGGTCGAGGCGGACTTCGCCACGGGCGACGCCGTGGTGCGGCTGGGGAAGAAGCGTGCGGTGCGCCTCACCCTCGGCGGATGAGCGCCTCGCGGTGACCGCTCGCGGCCCGCTCGCCGGTTGCTGCGCGCGTCGTCCACCACGCCACAGCGTCGGTGGGCTCACCCCGAGGTGATCGGCGACTCGGCGCCAGCAGCGGCGCGAGCCTCCGCCAAGTCCGAGGGACCTGCGGCTCTCCTCGGTGGGCTCCGTGTCTCTGTCAGGCGATCCGTCCCCTGCGTCCGTCCACTGCTCACAGCGTCCGCGGATTCTGCCGGTAGATCCGTCGCTATGGATGGAGCCGTGATCGTCGTGACCGATCGGCTCGGGCCATGATCATCGTTCGGCCCAAGGTCTGCTCACCGCTTGCCGTGCTGGCGGAGGGAGAGGGCGCTGCCAGCGCACTGAGATCCAAATTTCCGACGGCCCTATGGCCGCCGCCAAGGAGGCTTCGCCCTCCTTCGTCTTTGCCGTGGGGGCCGGGGACTGCGTCCCCCCCCAATCCCCCCTGCTGGGGGCTTGCCGCCCCCTCTCCCCCTGCGTGATCAGGCGCTACCTCCCGTGCCGGAGGCCCCCCGCAGGGCCCCTCTGGGCGAAACGATGATCAAGGCCTCGGCTCGGGCGCAGCAGCCCCTTGCAGCCCCCGCCGCGCCCGTGGAGCGTCTCGGCAGGCAGGCGATCCGTCCCCTGCGTCCGGCTCCTGCTCGCGATAGCCGTCGATACGACTTGCGGATCCTTCGCTATGGACGACTATCGCGATCGTCGTGACCGATCGGCTCGTGCTCGGCAGCCCCTCGCAGCCGCCGCCGCGCCTGTGGAGCGTCTCGGCGGGGTGCTATCACGAACCAACGACCGTGATCGGCACGTGTCTTGCTCTCCACGCCGGGCGCTGGGTCATGCCGAGCCTCGGACATGCGGGTGGCTCTACGACGTCGTGGGCTCGGACCGGGTTTCCTGTCTTTGGACCACCGCCCGCTGCTGCCCGGCCCGGCCGTGACCGCCGGATCACCGCGGACCGGCGCGTGCATCACGCCCGGCGCGTCCCCACCGGCGGGGCTCAGGCCGCCGCCGTGGGTCGGGCGGGGAGGTCGCGGGGGTGAAGAGGGCGGGGCGGCGCCACTTCCGCGAGGAGGGCGGTGGCGGCGAGCGCCTCTCCAGGGAGGGGGGCCTCCCCGCGGGGGCCTAGGCCGATCGCCTCCGCCTCACCCACCCCAGCCCCAGGGCCAGCAGCCACGCCCCCACCGGGACCACCCCCGCCGGGGTGGTGCAGCCGCAGCCGCCCAGGGTACCCAGGCCGACCCGACCCTCGGGATCGCTGGTGTCGTCGGGGTCTACCCCGGTGTCGTCGAGCCCGGTGTCGTCGAGCCCGGTGTCTTCGGGGTCGACGACGTCCACCGGCTCGTAGTCGGGCACCAGCAGCGGGAGCAGCGCGGCGGCCAGCTCCTCGCGGGCGAGGTCCGACCCGATCGACTCGAAGGGGAAGCCGAACATCGCGACCCTCCCCGTGAGGGCGCCCGCGACGGCGCCTCCCGAGTAGGTGGCGATCACCTCGCCGCTGGTCTGCAATGTGTCAGGCCACTCCACCGGGTAGGGGGCGCCGTCGATCACGCCGAAGTCCAGCGTCCCCACAGAGGCCAGCGACCCGGCGCCGGTGGCCCGATCGGTCCCCGCGTCGTCGTCGGCCATGGTCGCGCCCAGCACCTCTGCGGCGAAGGCCTTGTCGGTGGTGGACCCCTTATAGTCCAGGTCCCACAACACCTCTGCCCCGGACACCCACAGCGCGCCGCCGGCGGAGACGAAGGCGCGCAGCTTGGTCTGCTGCGCCGAGGAGACGCTCTCGTCCTCGGTGGACTCCTCGCCCGCGAGCCACACCACCAGGGCGTAGGGGCTGAGGTCCAGCCCCTCGAAGGCCTCGTCGGAGACGGTGGAGAAGGGCCACTTCGCCGCGCCGATCGCCCTGCCTGCCGCCACAGAGGTGTCGTAGGCGTTCATGTGGCGCAGGTCCATCCGCACCACGTCCCCGACGATGGTGTCCTCCCAGTTCAGCAGCCCGCTGTCCATCCGGTCGAAGGCGCCCACCACCAGCACCGGCACCTCGCCGTCCGCCGAGCGCCGAGCCCCCACCACCTCGGAGGGGAAGGACACGCCCCCCTGGTTGACCCCTGCCACCCTCACGTACACCTCGTGCCCGCGCCCGGTGGGGAGGGTGTAGGACGTGCCGCTGACCGGGGTGCCGTGGTCCCAGGCGCGGCCGTCCCGAGAGGTGTAGACGAGATAGGAGGTCGCCGCGTCGCCCATCGGCGCGCCGGTCGGCCCCGCGCGCCAGCTCGCGACCAGCTCACCCGAGCCGCTCTCTACCACGCTCACCGCGGTCGGCGGCTCGGGCAGGTAGTGGGGGGTGCCCCCGTCTTTGTGGGCGAAGTAGGCGACGATGCCCCGATAAAGCGCGCGGGCCGAGTCCCGCCGGAACTCTGGCTGCTTGATCGCCCAGGTGTCGTCCTCGTTGTCGTGGAAGCCGTGCTCGATGAGGATCGCGGGCATTTCGGGGTTGTTGTTGGGGTTGACCTCCGAGAAGTCCGCGGTCTTCAGGCCCCGGTCCTGCCAGCTGGCGTCCCAGAGGCGGGCGGCGGTCATCAGCTCGTCCTGCACGTAGTCCGCTAGGTCGACCGAGCCGGAGACTGCGGAGCCCGCGTAGGTGTAGGTGGAGGTGCCGCGCGCGCTCCCGTCGAAGGCGTTGGAGTGCCAGGAGACGTAGACCGCGTCCTCGGAGAGGGGGTGCTCCCACGCGGCCCAGCGCGAGCGCGAGGCGGGATCAGAGCCGTTGCCGCTGCCGTAGGGGTCGTAGACGCTGGTTGGGGCGCCGTTGAATTGGGTGCCGAGGATGGCCCCCTCCTCCCATCTGGGGCGGCCGGTGGTGACGCTGTGGCGGCTGACCAGCCCCATCCCCCCGCCGATCCGCACCGCGTCCGCGTTGACGAGCCTGCCGCTGTCGCTCGAGTCGGCCACCAGCTCCACCCGCAGCCCGCCGCTGCCCTCGGGGAGCCACAGGGTGTCGACGTACTGCCAGGTGTAGCCGTGGACGCGCTGGTCGAAAGTGCGGTCGATCACCCCGCCAGGGTGGACTAGGCGATAGTGGGCGTCGGTGGCGGCGTTGTCTTCGGAGCTCCACGAGACGTAGATCGGGTACCAGCCGTCGGCTGGCACGTCAGGCACCCAGGTCGCGACCCCTCCCCCGTTGGAGGGGAAGGAGCGCGTTCCGCCCGAGGTGAACGGGTTCTCCCCGTAGGGCAGCACGCCGCCGTCCCCCCAGCCGGTGGGGCCGTCGGTGAAGCCGGCGCCGCTCTCGGAGTAGCCGCTGTCGCCGTCATCGACGCTGGCCTCGGCGGGGTTCAGGTCCCGCTCCTTGACCGTGAAGACCGAGCCTCCCGCGTTCTCGAGGTAGGCGGTGAGGAACTGGTTCATCGCCTCGGGGTTGTGGAAGTCCTCCACCGTGTCCCAGATCACCCCCCGCTGGGTCGAGAAGCGGCCCAGAGTGTCGTACCAGATCCAGCCGTGGCACTGGCTCAGGTAGATTCCCTTGCCGTTGAGCGAGCCCTGCGCGGCGCCGGGGTTGTCCACCGGCAGGGAGCGCAGGCCCTCACCGGGCTTGGCGGGAGGCGGGGTGATCGGCGGGAGCAGGTCCCGCAGCGGCACCAGGGCGCCGTCCGTACCCCGCACCGCGACCTCGATGTGGCTCACCCCTGGGGGCGCCAGCGCCGCGGCCTGCTCCAGCAGCTCGTCGTAGTCGGCGACTGGGTCCGCGGGGGGCGCGTCGAGGGTGAGGGTGAAGCTCTGCGGGGCTGCGAGGGCTAGGCTGGCGAGGGTGAAGATCATACCCACCTCCGTGACAGGGGAATTTCGGTGATCTCCTCCGCTTGTGCAAGCGGTTCCGAGGCGATACCGCCCTCACTGCACCCTAGGATACTGTCGGAGCCTCATGCGGATCGCCACCTGGAACGTCAACGGACTGCGCGCCGCCTTGCGGAAGGGGCTGCCCGACCACCTGGAGGCGCTGCGGCTCGACGCGCTGATGATGCAGGAGGTCCGGTCGCTCCCCGAGCAGCTCCCCGCTCCCTGGCGGCAGCCTGTGGGGTGGGAGGTGGTGTGGCACCCGGCGGAGAAGAGGGGCTACGCCGGCACGGCCACCTGGGCGCGTCAAGAGTTGGTGGAGGTGGGGCGCGGCTTGGGGGGTGAGGAGGATCCCGAGGGGCGGGTGCTGGTCTGCGAGGTGGGCGGCGTCCGCCTGATCAACGTCTACCTCCCCTCTGGCTCCGCCTCCGAGGAGCGGCAGGCCCGCAAGGAGGCCTGGATGGCCCGCTTCCTCCCCTGGGCGGCGGCGCAGCTCTCCCTCCCGCTGCCGGTGCTGCTGGCGGGGGACCTCAACATCGCCCACACCCCCCTCGACATCCACAACGCCACCGGGAACAAGAGGAACTCGGGCTTCCTCCCCCATGAGCGGGAGTGGTTCAGCGCCCTCCTCAGCACCGGCTGGCGCGACCTGCTGCGCGAGCAGGAGGGGCCGGTCCAGGGGCCGTACTCGTGGTGGTCGAACCGGGGCAGGGCGCGGGAGCTGAACCGGGGCTGGCGGATCGACTATCTGCTGGGAAATGACCAGCTCGCGGCGCAGGTGCAGCGGGTCTGGGTCCACAGGGAGGGCGGCTTGGCGGTGTCGGATCACGCCCCGGTGGTGGTTGACCTGGGTGAGGGCGCCGGGGGGTAGGGGCACGGCGCCTCTCGCCGCCTGAGGCACCGCCCAGGGGGGTCGCCGGGCGGTCCCGTCCCTGTGAGCCGGGGCGTCCCTCGGTCCGGGCGGCTGGGCGTCTCCGTGGGCCGCACCCCACCGATCGGCGCGAGGGCCTCCTACGGGTGGCGTCAGCGCCTCCGCGGGCGCCTGCCCAGCCAGATCGCCAGGGCCAGCGCCAGGGCGCCTCCCAGGGGTGGCGTCAGGGCCTCCGCAGGCGCCTGCCCAGCCAGATCGCCAGGGCCAGCGCCAGGGCGTAGCTGCCCGTGATCCCCAGGGCGATCGCGTGGGTGGGCCCCTGGTGGTGGGCCGAGGTGAGCTGGAGCAGCAGCGACATCCCCGCGGCGAAGGCCGGGAGGGGCCAGAGCAGCGAGATCACCGCCCTGGTCCAGAGGGGGCAGCGGCAGCGCAGCACCAGCGCGGCGCCGGCGCCCAGCACCAGCGCGTACCAGCCCGCCGACAGGGCGAGCCACACGGCGCCCAGCGGCTTGAACAGGCCCCAGTCGAGCAGGTCCATCACTCCCCTCCCAGCAGCAGGCGGAGCAGCTCCGCGTCCTTGAAATGGCGGTCCCCGTCCCCTAGCCGCGCGATGACCAGGCCGGCGGTCGGGGCGATGTAGAGGCGCTGATCGCCATAGCCGGCGGCGGCGACCAGGTCGGCCGGCCCGTCTCCCCACAGGATCGGCCCCTGGTCCTCGAGGCTTGCGAAGGCGGACAGGTCGGCGCCCTCGGCGTCCCGGTTGAGCCAGAGGGTCCTCCCGTAGGCGGGGTTCGCCGCGCTGCCCTCCATGCAGGCGGCCAGCGCGCCCTCGGGGAGCACCCGCTCCCCCTGCCAGCGCCCGTCGTCTCGGACCAGCGCCCCGAATTTCAGCCACTCGTAGCCGGTGGTCCACGCGCCGTAGGGGAGCATGGGGTTGCCTGCGGGGTCCCTGTTCCAGCCCGCGTAGCGGAAGCCGATGGGGCCGAGGAAGCGCTCCTCCATCGCCTCTACCGGGTCCTGCCCCAGGGCGGCGGTGAGGGCCGCGCCCAGCACCATCAGGTGGGAGGACCCGTACTCGAAGCGCTCCCCCGGGGCGCTGCGGAGCGGCAGCTCCAGCGCGAGGGCGTACTTGTCCTCCACCCGCTGCCTGGCCTTCATCCCGTCCCTGGTGAGCTTCCCCCAGGCCTGCCCCAACCCGGAGGTGAAGTGGAGCAGGTGGTCGAGGGTGATTTCTTCGCGCTCGGGGTCGCCCTGCCAGGCGCTGATCCAGGTCGCGGCCGGGTCGTCGTACTCCAGCAGGCCTTCGGCCTGCGCCGATGCGACCAGGGCGCAGGAGAAGCTCTTGGTGCCGGAGAACAGGTGGTGCGGGGTGGAGGCGTCCCAGCCGGGGGCGTAGCGCTGGTACACCAGCCGGTCGCCGTCGAGCACCAGCAGGGCGAGGCCGTGGTGTGCCTCCGACCAGTCCGCCGCGGCCTCGTAGCGGGCGAGGGCCTCGGCGGAGGGCTCACCGAGGGGGAAGGCCCCGTCGGGCTCGATGGGGTCGGTGAAGGCGAGGGGGGGGCGGCAGGCCAGCGCCCCGAGGGTCAGGAGCAGGGCAGAGCGGGGCATGGTGGTTATCCAGGAGGGAGTGTCGCTGGGAGGATAGCACAGGACAGCCGTTGGCTTTTCCGTGGACGGGGGGCGGGCGCCGATGTAGGCTCTCTGCGGGAGGGCGTGCTCCTCCACGCCACCCTCAAGGAGGCCCCGTGGGATCTCAGCAGCGAAGGACCGCCCCAGCGGCGCAGGCGCTCGCCACAGTGGACAGCGCCGTCGACAGCGCCATGGACTACGCGCGCGACATGCGCGGGTCTTTGATGGACTTCCTGGGCTTCGGTGGCCCCAAAAAGGACGAGGACAGCGCCTCCAAGCCAAACCCCCACGCCACCCGTGACGATCCCCTCGGAAAGAGCGACACTGGCTGGGGGCAAGTCCATCCGAGTGAGGCTGTCAATTACGCGTCACCCGGCCCCAACTCCGCCACCAGGGGGGCGGCGAACGTGGTCATCCACCACGGGCCCAGCGCCCCGGTGCAGGGCAAGCAGCCGGCAGCGAGCGACCTCTTCACCACCGTGCCGGCAGGCTCCGAGGAGAAGTTCCCCACCGCGGCGCCGATCACAGGCGTGGTGGGAGATGTGGAGCACCCCTACCTGAACGAGGTCTTCGAGCCCTCCCTGTTCCGGGGCGCGGGCCCCACCGCCGATGACGTGTCCCAGGGGCAGATCGGCGACTGCTACTTCATGGCGGTGATCGGCACGATCGCCTCGTCGAACCCCGCGATGCTCAGCGGGATGATGTCCCTCAACGGCAACCAGTTCACCGCCAACTTCTGGGCCAGAGATCCTGCGACCGGCGACTACTTCCAGGTGCCAACCACCGTGAGCACCGATCTGTCGTATTTCCAGAACGACCAGGGCCAGCTGTTGTCGCTGCTGGTGGGGGCTGGGGTGCTGCTCGGTGAGTCTCACCCCGAGGCGTGGTGGGTGGATCTGCCGAGCTCTGAGCTGGAGTTCTGGCGCCAGGACGCGTGGGAGGGGGCGATGTGGGTGTCGCTCTTGGAGAAGGCCTACATGCGCTTCGCGCAGGACCACGGGCAGTACGGCCTCGACGGCGACGGGATGAGCGCTGCTACCAAGCAGACCGACGGCACCCAGCGCTCCGGGTACGAGATCAACGAGGGTGGTTATGAGTACCGCGCCTTCGAGATGTTCTACGGGCCGGCGCTCCAGAAGAATGACAGCCGCCACATGTCCCTCGACGCGTCCAGCCCCGCCAAGACCGTCTCGGCCAACGCCGACGCGATCCGGGTCCTGCTCCGGGCGAGCGGGGTGGGGGTGCCCGAGGACAAGGCCACCATGATGACCGCCTGGGCGACTGGCGACGTCCACGTCCAGCGGTTTGGCATGATGATCGAGGCGGCGCTCGCCGCGAGCGACATCGAGCAGCACCCCGAGCTGAAGGGGGTGCTGGAGGCGGACCTCGCCGCGGTGGAGGGATGGGCCGCGGAGGCCGACGCCACCAAGAAGGCCGCGCTGCTCCAGGGCGTGGCGAAGCGGGCGGACGGGCTGGCCAAGCCAGGCAACTGGCCGCTGCTCCACGCGCCCACCGCAGACAAGGCCTACCGCGACCTGCTCGAGCTGGCCGCCAACGTGGCGGAGGTGGGCACCGACAAGAGCGCTGGCACCCGCAATGTCTACTCCGGCCACGCCTACATGGTGCTGGGCGCGGACTTCTCCGACGCCACAGGGGCGAACCTCGCCCTGGACCCCAAGTCCCTCTCCGACGAGGTGCTGGCAGGGATCTGCGCCGAGAAGTCGGTGGTCCACCTCCGCAACCCTCACCACACCAACGAGCCTGACCTCCACGGAGACGGTCCCGCGGATGGGGTAGACGACGGGGCCTTTGACCTGTCCCTCGATCAGTTCTTCCGCAACATGTCCGGGTATGACTTCACGAATGTCAAGATCTAGCGGGGCGGTGGCGCTCGCCGCCCTCCTCGGCCTCGCCTGCGGTGGCGCGGTGGAGCCAGGCGAGCCAGAGGGGGTGCGTGTGACGAGACCGCTGACTACCGTTCGGGTGGAGCCTGGGGCGCTGCGGCCCGCGGCCTCCGCCTACGACGCCCTGGTGCGCGCGGGGAGCCCCGCCGCGCTGCGGGTGGAGCTGGCACCTGGGACCTACCAGGGTGAGGTGCTGCACCTGGTCGATGACGACGAGGAGGGGCACCTCTCGGTGAGCTTGGTCGCGGCGGGCGAGGTGCTGTGGCGGGGCGGGCAGCTCTCGGTGGAGGGCGAGGAGGTGGCCCTGGAGGGGATCTCCTTCGTCGGCGCGCGGCAGGAGCGCCACCTGATCAGCTTGTCCGCCAGCGAGCGGATCGGGCTGGACGGTGTGCTGATCGCGGACAACCACCTCAGCGGCAAGCTGGGGGCGCCCTTGGTGCGCCTAGTGGCCACAGGGGCTGGGGTGGTGGTGGACGCTAGCGCCCTACAGGTGCTGGGAAATAGCGGGCCGGGTGCGGGGCTGTCGCTGGAGACGCGCCCTGGCGCTCGCTACGGTCGCGTCGCGCTCAGCGACGGGCTGTGGGCGGGCAACGCGGTGGCGCGGGACCTGTCCGCGCCGGGCACCAGGGCGCTGGAGCTGCGGGGTGAGCTGTGGCAGAGCGAGGCCCAGCTGGCCTGGCTGCCGCTGGACGGGGCCTCCGTGACGGTGGAGGGGTCGGTGCTCTGCTTGGCCAGCGCAGGCAGCGCCCTGAGCGCCGCGCCTGCGGGCGCACCCGCGGTGGTCACGGTGACCGGGACCGCGGTGCGGGTCGGGGACGGGGTCCTTGAGGCGCCGGAGGCGTGGATCGTCGATCGGGCGCTGCTGCCCCTCCGTGAGGTCGACCTCACCGCCCTGATCGGCGCAGCGGGGCGCGGCGAGCGGGCGTCCCTTGCAGCGGTGCGGGCCCTGTTGGAGTAGTACCCCGCCGCGGGTTCGCGGGGGCGGGATGTGCCGGCGCGCACCGCGCCGCGGCAGTCTCGGCACAGCTCCTGGGCCCCGCCGCGGGCTCGCGGGGGCGGGATGTGCCGGCGCGGCTTGAGGTCTTGGTGGGTTGGGGTGATGAGTGTCAGCGTCCTCGCCCATGAGCCCCGTTTCATGGTGTCCAAGGCCGTCGTCGGTCGGCAGCCCGGCCCGGCCTGGAATCGCAGCGTGAGCGCGCTGATGTGCTGGAGCTTCGCGCTGCCGGTGCTCCGATCCGGCCTGGGGCTGGCGGCCCTCTGCATCGGGCAGCCCCTCTCCGAGAGGACCAGCTGCTCCCTGTGCGCGCTGACGGGCTGGGCGGCTCGTGTCGGATCCACGAGAGCGCTGTACACACCGCGGTGGGCGTGTTCGGCAGGAAATCCGGTCCGAGCGAAACCTGTCGCGGAACCACCCGCTTGCCCGAGGCTCGGAATGACCCAGCGCCCGGTGGGAGGGGCGAGGAAGGCGTCGATAACGATGGTTCGTTCGTACTGGCGCCACGCCGCGACGGTCCAGGAGCGTGGCGCGGGCTGCAAGGGGCTGCTGGCCCCGAGCCGATCGCTCACGATAGTTGTGACGTTGTTCATAGTGCAGTACTTGCCGTACGAATTGACGGCTGTCGTGAGCGGGGGGCGGACGCATGGGCCGGACCTCCTGTTCGGGGAGGAGGAACAGACCACCTGCGATCGCTGGGTTGTTGGGCTTGTCGGGGTGGCCCCCTGGCTCTGCCGTGGGCGAAGGTGGCGCTAGATCCTTGTTTCGCCCAAGCCGGCCACGCCGGGGGACCTCCGGCAAGGGGGGAGCGCCCGATCACGCAGGGGGAGAGCCCCAGCAGGGGGGATTGGGGGGGCCGCGGTCCCCGACCCCAACGGGGGAGACGAAGGAGT
Source organism: Deltaproteobacteria bacterium (assembly GCA_016938035.1). GTDB lineage: Bacteria > Myxococcota_A > UBA796 > UBA796 > JAFGVK01. The sequence goes on from JAFGVK010000044.1 coordinate 48,834, forward strand.
GCGACGCCCCCCTTGGCGGCGGCCCTGAGGCCGTCGGAAATTGGGGTCTCAGCGCGCTGGCAGCACCCTCTCCCGCCGCCAGCACCGCGAGCGGTGCGCAGACCTTGGGCCAGCAGAGGATCATGGCCGAAGGTGGCTGGCCCCGCAGAGGCACAGACCCTCCATGGTGCGGGTACAGGACTCAGGGGCTCGGATCGCCGGGGGGCGGTGCTGGCCACTCCGGACCGAGGTTCGAGCGAGGATCCCCGCTTGCTGCTGGTGGGCTCCCAGTGTACCGTGAACCAACCAGAACGGAGCCCACGCCATGACCCTCCTCCGCGCCTCGCTGCTCCTCGCCCTCGCCCTCTCCGCCTGTCGCAAGAGCGACGAGGAGCCTGTCG
>JAFGVK010000045.1 GCA_016938035.1 Deltaproteobacteria bacterium
GGGGGGCCGCCGCCCCGCTGGCGCCGGTCGACCTGGGGGGGGGGGGCTCGCCGGCGCGCGTGGTGCTGCTCTCCGGTGCGTCGCTCGTCCCGGTGGTGGGGTGGCGGCTCAGCGCGCTGCTCCTGACACGGCGCTTCCCCTGGCTCACGGGGCGTCGGACTAGGCTGCTGGTTGTGGGGACCGGCGCGCAGGCGGAGGCGGTGCGCGGGAGGCTCGCCGGGCAGCGGGGCCTGCCGGTGGAGGTGGTGGGCTTCCTGTCTGTGGATGGCTGCGCGTCGGACGTCGGGCCGGTGTTGGGGGCGATCTCTGCGCTTCGTGAGGCGGTCAACGCCCACCGCGTGGAGCGCGTGGTGCTGGCCTGCCCCGCGCTCTCCCGTGACGAGAGCCTCGCGCTCGCCAGCCAGTGCGGCGCGATGGGGCTCGAGGTGTACCAGGTGCCCTTCTCGTTCGGACAGGTCTCCGCCAGGGTGGAGGGGGTCCGGCTGGGAGATCTGTCCCTGGTGAGGCTGGGGGGCCTGGGCTACACCTCGGCCGCGCTGGGGGTCAAGCGCGTCTTCGATGTGGTGGCGGTGCTGCTGGGGGGGCTGTGCCTGCTGCCCCTGCTGCTGCTGGTCGCGGCGCTGATCAAGCTCCACGACGGCGGCCCGGTGCTCTACGTGAGCCGCAGATCCGGGCAGGGAGGTAGGTCCTTTGACTTCTTCAAGTTCCGCTCCATGGTCCCAGGCGCCGCCGAGCTGCGCCCAGACGAGCAGAACGAGGCAGACGGGCGGCTGTTCAAGGTGCGCGATGACCCCAGGGTGACCCCGATAGGGCACTTCATCCGCCGCTGGTCCCTCGATGAGCTCCCGCAGCTCCTCAACGTGCTCCGCGGCGACATGAACCTGGTGGGGCCCAGGCCCCTGCCGATGGGTGATCTACAGGGCATCGAGCAGGATCCGGAGCACAGGTATTGGTTTGAGCAGCGCAGCAGGGTCAAGCCGGGCATCACCGGCCTGTGGCAGGTCCACGGGCGGTCTGAGCTGCCCTTCAAGGCCATGGTTGACCTGGACGTGCGGTACATTCAGGACTGGAGCCTGCTGATGGACCTGCAGATCTTGATCCGCACCGTGCCCGCGGTGCTGCGGGGGCGAGGCGCGCATTGAGCCGAATGATAACGGCGGTTATACGTTGAAAATGGTTTCACGACGTGAGGTCGCTTCGAGGGGGCGCCCAAGACGAGGACCTGCTCCTGCTCCAGCGGGCACCGACTGCGGCCGGACCGCGGACACAGGGGGGGTGGCTCGCCTACACCGGCCCCTTGCCCGGACGCCTGGGAAGACGCCGCTCCAGCGCCGCTACCCATGCAGAGGCGCTCGCTCCAGAGAGGAGGGCTGGCCTAGCGGGCGCGAAGATTGAGAGCCGCCCGCGACGGCCCTGCACGCTGAATTGTGGCACTATCGGCGGGTCCGTCGCGCCCCCGGCGCGATCATGAGGCTTGCGACACGGAGTCTCCTACCGAATCGCGGCACCGCGGCGCTGCGGGATGGCGCCCCGGCCTTGCAGACCGAGCGGACTGGCCTGTCCGGGGACAGCTCCCGCCCGCTGCGAGCGCTCCTCCGCGAACGCAGCGGGACAGGCACGGGGGCCGGGGGAGCGGCGCCCTGGCGGTCTCAGCGTGGGGCGACTGGCTCGTCGATGTCGACCGCAGCCTCCTCCAGCTCGAGCTTGAGCGCGTCGTGGGCGGCGCGGAGCGCGACGAGCTCCTGCTGCGCCGCGGTCAGATCGGCGCGGAGCGCGTCCACCTTGGCGGTGATCTGCTGGTTCGCAGTGGCCTTCCCGCTGATCTCCTGCTGGACCTGGGCCACGGCCTGCTTGTTGTGATCGGTGGCGACGAAATTATAGAAGCTCAGCGAGACGCCGAGCAGCGCGAGCACCACCGCGACCCCGAGCACCGTCTGGTTGTTCTCAGCACTGAACAGGTTCTGACCGTCGCTCATCGCGGACTCCATGATGGGTGGGGCTATGGTAGAGATTGGCCGTGATACAGTCAACCGCTGATGAGGAGTCCCTATGGCCGTGATCGCTGTTACCAGGGAGGTCTCCGCCTGCTTCGCGGACGCCATCACCACATGGGAGGGCGGACAGCCCGACGCCGAGCTGGCGCGGAGGCAGCACCACAGCTACCTCGACGCCCTGCGCTGGCTTGGAGCAGAGCTGCGCACGCTGCCTGCGCTCTCGGGGGCCCCCGACGCGGTCTTTGTCGAGGACATGGCGGTGGTCGCCAGGGGGCGGGTGCTCGCGACCCGCTCTGGGGCACCCGCCCGCAGGGCTGAGTCGCCCGCGGTGCTAGAGGCGCTCGCCGAGGCGGGGGAGCTGGTGCAGATGTCCGACCCCGCTACCCTCGACGGGGGCGACGTGTTGTGGGTGGGCGACAGGATGTTCGTCGGGGTCAGCGGGCGGACCAACAGGGCAGGGGTCGCGGCCCTGGCAGCCTGCTTCGACCCCGTTGGCATCCGGGTGATCCCTGTCCCGGTGGCGGCGGGCCTGCACCTCAAGTCCGCCTGCTCCTCGCCGGCTCCTGGGCTGATCCTGGTGGCCGACGCGGTGCTAGACCCGACGCCCTTTAGAGCGGCGGGGAGGGTGCTCGCCGTGCCCCCTGCGGAGTCTTACGCGGCCAACAGCCTCGGCTGGGGCGGGAGGGCCCTGCTCCCCGCCGGTTTCCCGGTGGTGTCCGCGTTGCTGCGCGCCGAGGGCCTGGAGGTGCGGGAGCTGGACCAGAGCGAGATCCGCAAGGCGGACGGGGCGCTCACCTGCATGTCGGTGCTGTTCGAGGCGCAGCCGCCCAGGTGAGCCTGAGGCTGACTTGGTCCTCGCGGGTGCCGGGCAGGAAGTCGCGGCCCCAGACCCGGGCGGCGCCCAGCGCTCCGAGCCACACCCCGCTGGGGTGATCCAGCCTCCCCGCGATCAGCCTCAGTTCGCGCCGGAGCTCCTCCTGGGGGAAGATGATCACCGCGTCGTCGATGCGGTCGGCGACCAGCACCCTGCGCACCTGCTCTACCTCGACAGAGACCCACCGCGCCTCGCCGTGGCCGACGGCTGCCTGCCAGGAGCGGGCGTCACCGCCGCGGGGGTGCCCCAGGCTCGCTCCCCCCAGGGTCCAGCCGTCGTGGTAGAGCCTGTGGCCCGTGTACCAGCGAAACAGGTCGTCCTCGATCACCGCGCCCTCCGCCACCGCGCGCCACGGACCCCAGCGCACCGAGGCCCCGTAGAGGTTGGCGACGCCGGCCAGGCCCGGGTAGGGCAGCGGCCCGAGCTGGCGCGTGATCACGTCCTCGCCGCCGTGCTCGACGTACACGCTGACCGCCTCGGGGCCCCCCGTGGACCACTGGGCGGGGGTCAGGGTCAGGCGGGCGTGGAGGGCCGCGGCCTCGTCGGTGTCAGCGAGCTGTCGGTCGGGGTCGTCCGCGACGTGGGGGTGGGTCGGGAGCAGCACCTGCCAGGGGTCCACCGGCGCGGGCACGCCGTCCTCACCACCCGCGAAGATCGAGCGCCGCACCGCGCCGAGCTCCAGCGCCGGGATGGGCTCCCAGCGCGCCGCCATCAGCAGCCAGCCCGGCCGGTCCGGCCCGCGCCGCTCCTCGGGGATCCACCCGCCGGCCACGCGGGCCCCCACCGTGCCCAGGTGGGGGAGCGGTGAGATCAGGGTCCCATCCGCCCCAGGGAGGGGCCTGGCGCGGTCGGACACGATCAGGTTGCCGAACCTGCCCGGACCGATCGCGCGCCCGTACTGGCCGAGGTGGAGGGAGGCGTGGCGCCCGTCCCAACCCAGGTCCCACTCCCGGAGCGCGATGGCGGCCCCCGCGCCCTCGGCGCTCAGGGCGAGGGCCGCCGCCCCTGTGGCCCTCGCTGACCAGCTCCCTCGCCGCGCGGACACCAGGGCGCCTGCCTGTGCGGAGAGCGGCCCGGCGTCCACCGCCCCGAGCCTGCGCGGGGACCTCTGCGTGCCGAGCGTCAGCTCCCCCCAGGGGCGGAGCGAGGCGCCCTCGGCGGGGAGGCAGGTCCCTGCGTCCCCCGGGGGCAGGTCGAGCAGGGGCATCCCCCCCTGGAGCGCCGCCCAGCAGAGGGCCTCGGCGAAGTCCACCCTCAGCGCCCCTCGAAGCTGGCCCTGCTCTCCGGGTTCACCCAGCAGACCCAGAGCGCGTACAGGCCGAAGAGCAGCCCGGTGGGGATGCTCCCGAGGTTGAGCACCGCGACGAGGGACTGGAGCAGCCGCCCCCGGCCGTGGAGGACCCGCTGCGCCGCGAGGAAGAGCAGCGCCCCCTCCGTCAGCATCAGCAGGCCCAGCGCCCCCGCTAGACCGCCCGTGGCCCACAGGGTGAGCTGCTCACTTCCCGACACCCCGGGGAGGGCGCTCAGGCCCACAGGGGTGATGGCCAGCAGCAGCACCGCGAGGCCCGTCGCCACCGTGATCGTACCCAGCACCAGATCGAGGATTCGGAGGATTTTTAGGTGCTTCATCCACTCATCCAGAGTGAGAGGAGGGTGAGGAGGCCGCGCATCAGCAGCGCGGGGGCGAGCTGTCCCGCGCGGTGCGTGAGGAAGCTCATCCCTGCCCCGATCATGAGGGCGGGGAGGGGATCGGTGGGGGAGATCAGCGCCGCGAACAGCAGGGCAGAGGCCCACGGCCCCAGGGTGCGCTGGATCGCGCCGCGGAACAACAGCTCCTGGAGCGACACCGCCAGCAGGGCGCCGCCGACCCCCAGCTCAGCGGGTACGAGCAGGGCCTCGGTGCGGGAGGCCATCGCGGTGAGCGCCACCCCTGTAGGGAGCCGGAGGTGCGCCCACGGGGCGAGGAGTCCCAGGATCGCCGCCACCGCCAGGGCGAGGGGCGGCCAGGAGGCAGGTCGCAGCGCGCGGGGGACCATGTCCCGGGCGTAGTACAGGGCCGCGGCGAAGCCCATCGCCAGGTGGGTCGCTATCAGCCCCAGGGAGGGGGCGAGCCCGGCGGTGAGGCCAGGGTTGCCGGCCAGACCCCAGAGTGGAGGGGTCACCACCGGGATCCAGAGCGCCGGGGCCAGCAGCGCGAAGGCGGTCAGCGCCCCAGTCAGCGGCGAGCGCGTGGGTCCGTCCGAGAGGTTCTCACGCAGGTGCCGCGCGGTGCCCCACAGCAGCGCGGCGGTGAGCAGCGCGGCGCTGATCGCGCCGAGGATCGGCGCGGCGGCGCCGGGCCAGGTCGCGCCAGCGGTGATGATGGCGCCGCCCAGCGGCACCGCGGCGCCTAGCAGCGGGTGAACGTCTCCCAGGGCCCACGCGGTGAGCGCCGATCCGCCCAGCAGCAGCGGGATGACCCTGAGGGTTGTGGTGGCACCACCCACCACGTCCGCTGCCCTCCGGACCAGGTACAGCCCCACCGCGACGGTGGTGCCTGGGACCACCGTCAGCGGGAGCCACCACCACCCGCTCTCGGCGCGCCCCATGCCGACCGCCACCGCGGCGGCGATCACGGCGGATCCGGTCCCGTAGAGGGTCCACGCCAGCCATTTTCCGACCACGAGCTCCACCGGGCTGATCGCCGCGCTGAGCAGGGTGGTCAGCGTGCCCCTGGCCCGCTCCCCTGGGAGGGACTCGGTCAGCGCGCCCGACAGCACCGAGGCCGAGAGCAGGGCCAGCAGCATGGTCCGGCCGGGGGTGGGGAAGTTGCGAGGCGCGCCCTCCACGATCACCGCTGGCTCTCGCCCATCGTCCATCGCGGTTCGGATCGCTAGGTTGACCGGGCCTGTGACCACCAGCACCCCGTCTCCGTCGGTGGCGAACCGGACCTTGCCCCGCCCCTCGATCACCTGCACCCCCTCCAACGCGGCCACCGCAGGGGGCACCTCACCGCTCAAGGTCAGGGCCTCCTTGGCCTTGGGGTTCACCTCCGGCAGCGCGACGGTGGCGGTGCCGCCCAGCAGCGCGGCGGAGATCCACACCATCGCCAGCCCCTGCCTTCCGGCGAGGCCGATGCGCAGGTCCCGCCTGGTGATCGCCAGGATGCGGGCGGGGCGGATCACCGCTGGCTCCCGCGGGCGAGGGAC
>JAFGVK010000046.1 GCA_016938035.1 Deltaproteobacteria bacterium
ACCCCGTCCAGGAGCGCGAAGTTGTGGGATCCAACGCCGCGTCCCCGAGGGGCGCGTGAGAAGGCTCCCCTGGCGCGGCGGTTGGGGAGGCGAGCGGGGCAACTGGAAAGCAGTGCGTGCATCCCGTTGGTTCAACCGTGTTGTTGATGGATTCGGATCGGGAAGGTGGATCCCTGCGGCTGAGCTGCTTCGCAGCGCGGTGGCGCCGTGGACCCAGGGGAGGCCTGATCGCGTCGCCGTCATGGGCTCACGCCGCAGGCACGCCGCCCCGGTTGGACCCGGTGGGTCCGAGCCGGGCCACCGGTTACCTCTCTGGTGGCGGTGAACGCTGACCACGAACCAGGAGTGTGTGAGGTGCTATACCAGATCAAGGTCACGCTGACGGGCTCGAAGCCTCCCATCTGGCGCAGGTTGTTGGTGCCAGGGGCCTACACCCTGGGGGACCTGCACCAGCTGCTGCAGGTTGTCTTCGGGTGGGAACACGCCCACATGCACCAGTTCATCGTGGGCGCCCTCCATTTCGGAGAGCCAAGCCCACACGACTGGGACCCCGTGGAGGACGAGGACAAGGTGCGGGTGGAGCAGGTGCTCGGCGCGGTGAAGGACAGCATCACCTACGAGTACGACTTTGGAGACAGCTGGCGGCACAAGATCACCGTCGAGAAGGTGCTCGAAGAGCCAGAGGAGGGCGCCAGCGCGTCGTGCGTCGCGGGGCGCCGGGCCGGCCCGCCTGAGGACTGTGGGGGAATATGGGGGTACGAGAACTTGCTGGCGATCCAGGCAGACCCCTCCCACCCCGAGCACGAGGAGCGGATGGAGTGGTATGGGGAGCCTATCGATCCCGCCTTCTTCGACCTGGCGGAGGTGGCTCGGGCCGTGCGGAGCTTGGCGGCGACCATGGACCGCGCCGCCACTGGGAAGCCCAGGGCGCGCAGAGCGTCGAAGCGTCCGAAGGGTCGGGCCTGAACGGAGGCCCCGGAGCGCGTCGGCCCCGCCGCGCTGGCGGAGGCTGGGGGCCGCGTGCTGCGAGGGCGTCGCCGCCGTCACCAGCGCGTCGAGCCCGTCCGACGAGGGGCCTGTGCCGCGCGTCAGCGGGGCGTGAGCCCCTAGGTCCCACAAGCAGGGGGACCTGCGCCATCGCGGAGCAGCGGGACGGGGACAGGCGGGGCGCCAGGGTCCTGCCGCCGCGGTCTGGGGTGGGCGGTCCGGTCGCGGAGGGCCGCCTGCACGCGCCCGGGACGCAATCCAGCCTTCCGCTCGAAGATCCTTGAGGTTTGACAACTCCTCGCTCTCAGGGTGTACCCTGGGCCCGATCCGCAGGAGTGAGCGGGTCGATCTCCAGAGTTTTTCTAGCAGCATCTTGGAGCGCGACATGTTGAAGCGAGCAGCCGCAGGCGGTGTCTTCTTGGCGATGGTCCTGGCATGTGGAGGTGGTGGGCCGGATGAGGCCGGTGTCGGTGACCGCCCGGACGGGGTCGCAGCCAAGGGCTCTCCCGTGGGCCCCTACGCCACCTCCATGGCTCAGCATTTCGCCAGCCAGAACCCAGCGCTGCCCTGTCCGACCTACGCCGTCGGCGAGGCCTTCTCTATCCTGGACTTCTCCGGACGCATCGACAAGGTCGAGCTGTTGCCCACGGACGCCGGAGGGCACGCGCTGGGCATCACCGCCTCGTGGCGCAACGACACGCCCATGAAGTCGACCGAGATGCTGGACTGGGAGGTCTATGGCAGCGACGGTGAGAAGGGGAAGTGGATCATCTCCAGTGAGTCCAATCGCTTCCGCGAGGCGCGGGGCATCGTCCCTGGCGACAACAGCTACCCGCCCAACAAGTGGGTCCAGTCAGGCTCTATGGCCCGCGTGGACGCGAGCGCTGCCGACGGCGCGGTGATCTACGTCTTCTACTCGGTCGAGGAGTTCGACCCCACGGATCCCAAGGGCCGCCGCAAGATCAAGGTGCTGAAGGGCCACGCGGTGGTAGACGTAGGGGTGCCTGCGCAGTAGCCGGTGGTCAGAGACCCTGGAAGAAGCCGCATTCGCTTCGTCGCGACCTGGCGCCGAGGCCCGTCGCGCCGATGGGCGAGCGCGGTAGCGTTCGCTCCGCCAGACCGTCTGACAGGGCCAGCATCCTCCTTCCAGAGGGACCACCGGACAAAGGCGCTGGCCGTCTCCACCTGGCCTTCTCCGCGCGCCCTGTCGGTGCGCTCGTCGATCGCGCCGGCCGACGACCGTGCCGAGCCGCAGGGGAGGAGATAGGGCTCCCCGTGGAGGGCGAGTGCTCCGGACCTTGCTGACCTTGGCGGGACCGCTGGTGATCGCCAGCTACCTGCAGAACGCCTACCGCGCTCAGGACGAGTGGTTCGTCGCTGGACTAGGGGGGGCCGATCAGGGGGCGCTGGGGGCGGTCGCGATGCTGATGTTCCCGGTGTACGCCAGCTTCTTCGCGGCCGCTGCCGGGGCAGGTCCGCTGGTGGCGCGGGCCCACGGGCGGGGGCAGCCCGGCGAGGCGCGGGCCTGGGTCGGGGCCTCGCTGGCGGCGGCAGCCGGGCTGTCCCTCCTGTGGGCGCTTGCGGGGGCCGCGGCGCCGGTGCTCGCCGGGCTGGGCGGCGTCCCCGCCTCGCTGATGCCGCTGGCGACGCCCTACCTGCGGTGGACCCTCCTCACCGGCGCGGGGATGGTGGTGGCGCCGACCCTCGACGCGATCTTCGTCGCCCTCGGCGACGGTCGCAGGCCCATGCTGCTCCAGGGGCTCTACGTAGGGCTCTACGCCCTGCTGGGCGGGGCCGGCGCCGCCTGGTGGGGGCTGCCAGGGCTGGCGGTGGCCTCCAACCTCGCCCAGGCGGTGGCGGTGGCGGCGGGGCTGGCGCTGCTCCGGCGCAGGGTGGGCCTGGGGCTATGCGACCTGCGGCAGGGCTGGCGCACCCTGGCGGTGCTCAGGCTCGGCGCCCCCATGGCCCTCGCCGACATGGCGCACGGGCTGGCCTTCCCGCTGCTGATCCGCACCAGCGTCGGCCCGCTAGGGGACGCGGCGGTGGGGGGCCTCGGGCTGGGGGCAGGGGTGATCGAGCTGCTTGGCTACCCCGTCTACGCCGCGCTCCGCGCCGCGGTGGGCAGCGGCGTGGGGCAGGCCTCCGGCGCGGGCGACCGCTCGGCGGTGCGGGCCTGGATCCGCCTCGCGACCCGCACCGGGTTGGGGGTGGGGGCGGTGGGGGCGGCCCTGTTCCTCGGGGCAGGTCGGCCGCTGGCGGAGGCCTTCGCCGCCTCCCCAGAGATCGCCGCGGTGGCCACCTCTTACGCGCTGGTGCTCGGCCTCGCCCAGCCGCTGGAGGCGCTGCAGGTGATCTGGGGCGGCGCCCTGGCCGGAACGGGCGCCACCCGCACGCTGCTGGCCATCGACCTGATCGGCGGCGCGGTGCGCGTCTCGGTGGCTTGGTACCTCGCCGGGCCCGCGGGTCTCGGGATGGTCGGGGTTTGGTGGGGCTTCAACGCCGCCACCATCGCCCTGGTCGCCATGAAGGGCGCGGCGCTGCGCGGGCGCGGGTGGGTAGACGCGGCGCGGCGGGTGGGGGGCTGACGCGATGAGGCCCGCAGGGCCGGGGAAGAAGGTCCTGGACGGCTCTGGAGCGCAGGTCAGCGGGAGGGCGCACCGAGCTAGAGAAGATTCCGAATCGAGC
>JAFGVK010000047.1 GCA_016938035.1 Deltaproteobacteria bacterium
CCAGGAGGAGGACCGCGACGGGAACGGCAGCTACGGCGACGACGACACCGACGGCGACGGGCTGATGGACTACCGCGATCCCGACGACGATGACGACGGCATCCCCACCGCCCTGGAGGGCGCCTTCGATGCGGACGGCGATGGCCTTCCCAACCACCTCGACGATGACTCCGATGGCGACACCCACAGCGACGCCGACGAGTGGGCTGGGGCCGCCGACCTCGCCAGCGCCCCTGACACGGACGGCGACGGCACCCCGGACTTCCTCGACGCGGACGATGACGGGGACGGCGTCCCCACCGCGGAGGAGTCCAACGACGACACGGATGGAGACGGGCTGCCCGACTACCTGGATCCCGACGCGGACGGGGATGGGGTGGTGGACGGGGCGGAGCCCGCGGGGGATGCGGACGGCGACGGCGTGCCCGACAGCCTGGACCGCGCTGGTGACGGCGCCGGGCGCCCGACCCCGCCGGCGAGCAAGGGGCTGGGCTGCGCCGCGATCCCGGTGGGTGGCGCCGGTTGGCTGGGCCTGCTCGCGCTCGGCGTGCTCCGCCGCAGGCGCCGGTAGCTCCGCGCCGCCCGCCCCTGGTCCAGTTGCCTGCGCCAGCCCGCCCGCCTTCAGGGGGCCGGCGCCTGCTCGCCCGCGAGGTCCGAGAACCGGCACGGCCCCTGGGGCCTCGGCCCCGCCGGCCCACGGGTGCCGGATCGCCCAGGACGCCGAGGGCGTTGTTGGCCGCGCGCTGTGTTCGCCTGCGTCCGTCGCGAAGGAGCGTTCGCTTCCCTCCTCCTAGCTCTCGATGCCCTGGACCTCAGCGCTCCACTCGTGGGGGCTCCAAGGCGCCGCATCCAACCGGTGTTCCAGACAGGAAAGCTCGGTCCGAGCGCGCAAGATCGTGGACATCCCCGCTCGCCCAAGGCTCGGAATGACCCAGCGCCCGGTTCTGAGCGTGAGGCGTGCGTCGATAACATGGGTTCGTTCTGGATTTCGTCCTGCCGCGACGCTCCCCGTGCTGCTGAGCCCGAACCGATCGGTCACGATGATCGCGACATCGTTTATAGCGCAGGACCTACGATGTGAATCGACGGCGACCTTGAGCAGGGGGCGGACGCACGGGCCGGGCCTCGGTGATCGTCTCGCCCATGAACAGGAGCTCGTCGGTGCCACCCTCGGCATGGGCGGGAGCCGAGACGAGCGAGTCGACGCGGTTGCACCCCCGAGCTCCTCCGCCCCCGCCGGGCGCCGCGCAGTATGGCCCGGTTGGGCGACAGGAGGATCGAGGCCATGGGCCGGAGGTCCTGCCAGAGGTGGCTGTGTCAGGAGGACCGGTAGACCTGGCCCTCTCACCACAGGAAGGCCCCCGCGGTTCGCAACGGGGATGCGGTGGAGTGATGGGGAAGGGGCGGAGAGCTCGCTCTGCCGCCCCAGACGGACAGACCCTTGCCCGTGGGTGATGCTCCGGATCGAGCGGGGCCGGTGGAGCGCGCTGGTCCGGGGCGTGCCCCGCTGTCTCGCGCGGTCGGACCGGTGGAGCACCTGCGCCGCGAAGGCGCCGCGCCGCTCGCCCGGCCCCTGGGGTCACCCCGTCGGGGCGGTGGGCTCCCCTCGGGGGGGGCGCTGCTGAGTGCAGGCCGCGACGGCCAGGGACACCGCCAGGCTCAGGTTCCCCTCCAGGGTGTGGCCCGAGGACAGGCGCGGCTTGAGGGAGTGCTCCCCGTCGGGAACCCAGGCGACCTCGACCGAGCCGGGCAGCGAGAGCCCCTCCCAGGTGGACCTGTCCCCCATGGGATCGCGCTCGCCCTGCAGGATGAGGGTGGGGGTCCGGAGCGCCTGCAGCGTGTCCAGCCGCAGCCTGTCCCGCTGGCCCGCGGGGTGCAGCGGGTAGCCGAACACCACCAGCGCCTGGGCACTCAGCGCGTCCGCGAGGGTGGCCGCGACCCTCCCGCCCATCGACTTGCCGGCGAGCACCAGCTCCCCCGGCGGCACCAGCGCCGCGGCGAGGCGGAGCGTCTGCTGCAGGGCGGGCAGGGGGTTCGGCCCGGCCCTGACCCCCTCGGTCCGCCGACGGCGCATATAGGGAAATTCAACGCGCAGCACGCGCAGGCCTCCCGCGGCGAGGCCGGTGGCGACGGCCTCCATGAAGGGGTGGTCCATCGGGGCGCCGGCCCCGTGAGCGAGCACCACCGTCAGGGGCGCGTGTGTGGGGCCGTCCTCGAGGATCAGCCCCAGGCCATCCACCTCGCGCCTCACGGGCGGAGCACCAGCAGGCGCTCCTCGCTCATGTCGCGGATCGACCAGCGCAGCCCCTCCCGCCCGAAGCCAGAGGACTTGACCCCCCCGTAGGGCATCTGGTCCACCCGGAAGGTCGGGTAGTCGTTGTGGATCACCGCGCCGACCTCCAGCGCCTCAAAGGCCTGCCAGATCCGTCGGATGTCCTGGGTGAAGACGCCGGCCTGGAGGCCGTACACCGAGTCGTTGACCGCCGCGAGGCCCTCCTCCCAGGTGTCGAAGGGCGCCACGATCACCACCGGCCCGAAGGCCTCCTGTGCTGCGATCTTCGCGTCGCGGGGCACGTCGGAGAGCACCGTGGGCGCGACGAGGTTGCCCTCGCGGGTGCCGCCGCAGTGGAGGGTCGCGCCGTCGGCCACCGCCTCCTGCACCCAGCCCACCACCCGCTCGGCGTTCCACCCGTCGATCATGGCGGAGACCAGCAGCTCGCGGTGGTTCGGGTCGCCAGCGGGCATGGCCTTGGTGTAGTCCACCAGCCGACGGAGAAAGTCCGGGTAGACCTCGCGCTGCACGTAGACGCGCTGCACCGAGATGCACACCTGCCCCGCGTAGGCGAAGGCGCCCTTGGCCAGCCGATCCACCGCCTCCTCCAGGTTGGCGCTGGGGTCCACCAGGGCGGCGGCGTTGCCGCCCAGCTCGAGCACCACCTTCTTCTCGCCGGCGCGGGCCTTCAGATCCCAGCCCACCGTGGGGGAGCCGGTGAACGACAGCACCTTGAAGCGCGGGTCCTCCACCAGCGCGTCCGCCACCGCGCGGGGGGCTGGCAGCACCGAGATCGCCTCCGGGGGCAGCCCCGCCTCCACCAGGTACTGGCCGAGCAGCACCCCCGCGGTGGGGGTCTGGGAGGCGGGCTTGAGCACCACCGGGCAGCCTGCCGCGATCGCGGGCGCGACCTTGTGCGCCGACAGGTTGAGGGGGAAGTTGAAGGGGGAGATCGCCAGCACGGGGCCGGCGCCAAAATAGCGGATCAGGCCCACCCGCCCCTCGCCTGCCTCGACGCTGTCGATGCCCACGCCCTCGCCCTCGGAGAGGCGCTTGCACTCCTCGGCCGCGTTCTGGAAGGTCTGGACGCAGCGGCGGACCTCGCCCAGGGCCAGGCGATAGGGCTTGGCCGCCTCGTCCACCAGCACCTGGGTCAGCTCGTCGGTGTGGGCCTCCAGCACCTTGCAGACGCGCTCCAGGATCGCGGCCCTGGCGTGGGTGGGCATGTGGCGCATCACCGGGGCGGCCCGGTGAGCCGCTGCCACCGCGGTCTCCAGCTCCTCGGTCCCCGCGAGGTGCAGCTCGGTGACCACCTCACCGCTGTACGGGCTGAGGACCTGGAGCTGCTTGGAGGTGGAGACAAGCTGGCCGGCGACGAGGACCTGGGTGGTGCGCATGGGCTCTCCTGTGTGGGTAGGACAGACTACCGCGCCGCGGTGGGAGGGGGGAGGGGGGACCCACCCTCGGATCGACGTGCTGGCGCCGAGGGGCTGACCGCCAGGCTCCACGGCGGGGCCGCTGGACCCTGGGCGCGGCCCCCGTCGATCCCCTCGCAGGGCTCCGGTGCGCGGCGCCTCGCAGGGGGTGCGTTCGCGGGGCGATCCGCCCAGGGCCTCGGTGTCCCTCAGTCCTGCGGGGCGGCACGGGTCCATCCGCCGGACCGTCTCAAAGGAGGCGCTTCATTCTCCTACAGGAACCATCGGAGGAAGCTGCTGGTCGAATCATCCAGACTGTAGACAGGCGCCGAGTCAGCTTTGCTGATCGGCGTGTGGCAGCCGTTCCCTGGGGAGGACGCGTGCTCTGGCGCGCGACGAGCGTAGGAACAAGGACACGCGTCGAGAGGCCAGCGGATCGGTGCCTGCGGTCCGACGGGGCTGGGCCCCTGACGCGAGCGCTAGCCACCCAGGGCGCCCTTCAGCTCAGCGTAGGCGTGGTTGATCGCCTTCACCTTCTCGTTGGCGAAGTCCTGGAAGCCGCGCGCCAGGTGCTGCACCGTGTCGGGGTGGTAGTCCCGCACCAGGCGGCGCCATGCCCTCTTCACCTCGGCCAGCTGCGCCCCGGGCTCCAGCTCCAGCTCGGCGTAGTAGGGGCGCAGCCGCTCCTCTCCGAAGCGGAGGTGGTCGTGTACCCCCAGCAGGCCGAGCAGCTCGGCGATAAAGGCGTCGCCTCGCTCGGTGATGGGGCCCCGCGACCTCGCGGCGCGGTAGAGCAGCTCGACGAACAGCGCGTGCTCTGCGTGGGGGAGCACCGCTCGCAGCACCTCGGCGAGGGTCGCGGGGGTGTGCTGGGCCCTGTTGGCTACCTTGAGCACCCTCCGCAGCGCGTGATCGCCCAATTCGTCGAGCTCGAAGTGGGTGATGAGCGCCTCGCGGATCACCCCCACCGACTCGCGCGCCAGGGGACCGTCCGCCCTACAGACCGCGATCAGGGCGTGGGCGGTCACCGAGAGCAGGTCGGGGCTGCGGAGCAGCTCGTCGGGGAGCTCCACCTCGAACCACGCCAGGGCCGCCAGCCCCTCGGGGCCGTGTACCGACACCTCCACCGTCATCGGCCCCCCCGCCTCCTCGGGGAAGACCGCGTAGGGCAGGACCATCACGATCTCTTCGGCCAGACCCTGGGCGCTGAGGCGGAAGGCTGCGCTCACCGCGAGGACCCCGTCGGGGTCCTGGTAGTTGCTGCGCTCGGTCCAGAGATAGTGCTCGCCCCAGCGGAGGCGGAGCACCGCCTGGTGGTCCTGGCTGGCGCCCCTCGGGGCGGACAGGTCGAAGCTCACCGTCAGGCAGGGGCCAGAGGTGGACACCTCGGAGGTGTCGGTCTCGAACCAGGTGATCTCCCCGTGAGGAGGGCGCCACTGATCCCAGACCGCGGCGGGGCGGCTGGAGCCGCTTGTGAGCTGGTACTCGGTCATGGGCTCCACTCTAGCCAGCCGCGGGCTCGGGCGGAAGGCAGGGGTGGCTCGCGGGGGGGGGGTCGGATAGCCGGGGCTCCCCTTTGATCTTGTGGAGCCCCCCATGCAGACCCTCTCCGAGCACCTCACCGAGCTGATCCGTCAGGCCGCGGTGGCCGCTGGCTACGGCGACAACGACGTCCCCCTGGAGCCCTGCGTCCCCACCGATCCGCGCAACGGGGACTACCAGTCCAACTACGCCTTCCGGCTCGGCAAGGCGGCCCGCTCCAACCCCAGGGCGGTCGCCGCCGCGATGGTGGAGGCCCTGCCCGCGGATCCCCTGGTGGCCTCCGCGGAGGTGGCTGGTCCCGGCTTCATCAACCTGCGCCTGCGCGACGAGGCCCTCGCGGCCCACCTCCTGGCGCGGCTCGACGGCGAGGGCTTCACCCTCAGCCAGCCGGGCGCGGGCAAGACGATGGTGATCGACTTCTCCTCCCCCAACATCGCCAAGCGGATGCACGTCGGCCACCTGCGCTCCACCATCATCGGCGACGCCCTGCGGCGGATCTACGCCTCCCTCGGCTGGCGGGTCATCGCCGACAACCACATCGGAGACTGGGGCACGCAATTCGGAAAGCTGATGGTCGCCTGGCGTCGCTGGCTCGACCAGGACGCCTTCGACGCGGACGCGGTGGGAGAGCTGCAGCGCCTCTACCAGCTCTTTGGAGCCAAGGCCGAGGAGGATCCCTCCTTGGAGGACCTGGCGAGGGCCGAGACCGCCAAGCTCCAGAGCGGCGATCCCGAGAACACCGCCCTGTGGCGCCGCTTCGTCGACGCCTCGCTGGAGGAATTCGACGCGGTGTACGACAGGCTGGGGGTGGTCTTCGACGTGACCCTGGGCGAGTCCCACTATCAGTCCCGCCTCTCGCCCCTGGTCGAGGGGGTGCTGGCGCAGGGCCTCGCGGAAGAGGACCAGGGCGCGGTGATCATCCGCTTCGGGCCCGAGGACGGCAAGGCGCTGGCGGACACCCTGCTGCTGATCCGCAAGTCCGACGGGGCCGCCCTGTACGGCACCACCGACCTCGCCACCGTCGCCTATCGGATGGAGACCTGGCAGCCCGATCTGATCGCCTACGTCACCGACGTGAGGCAGCGCCTGCACTTCAGCCAGGTCTTCGCCGCCGCGCGCAAGATGGGGATGGCGTTCACGCCGGAGCACGTCTACTTCGGCATGCTCCGCCTGGCGGGGGGGGCCATCGCCGCGACCCGCTCGGGGGCGGTGCTCAACCTCGTGGACGTGCTCGACACCGCGGTGGAGCGCGCGCGGGGGGTGGTGGACGGGAAGAGCGGGCACCTCTCCGACCAGGAGCGCGCTGGCATCGCTGAGGCGGTGGGCGTGGGCGCTATCAAATACGCGGACCTCTCCCAGAACCCCCAGTCCGACATCGTCTTCGACTGGGACAAGATGCTCTCGATGGAGGGCAACACCGCGCCTTACCTGATGTACGCCTACGCGCGCTGCATGAGCATCTTCCGCAAGGCCGACAGGGACGGATTTGTGCCTGGCGGTATCGCCTTGGAGCACCCCTCGGAGCGCTCGCTTGCGGTGCTCCTCGCGCGCACACCTGAGGTGGTGGAGCGGGCGGCGGAGCTGTGGCGCCCCAACGTGGTGGCGGACCACCTGTTCGCGGTGGCCAACACCTTCGCGAGCTTCTACCATGACTGTCGCGTCATCGGCGAGTCCCCCGAGGTGGAGCAGTCCCGCCTGTCGCTGGTCCGCGCCACCGCGGCGGTGCTGGAGCAGGGGATGAAGCTGCTGGGCATCCAGCCCCTCGATCGAATGTAGGGCAGGGGAACCGCCCGCGCCTCCGGGGGTCTGGAGGAGGGGGCGCTGTCCGCGACGCCGCTTTTGCGGGCCCGTCCTAGCGTGTGGGAACGAGGGGGTTTATGCTGACCGACATGGAGCAGAAGGACACCGACTCATCTCCCGCCCGCGTGCGCCGAATCGGGAGATACCGCATCATTCGACCCCTCTCCAAGGGGGGCATGGCCCTGGTGTACGAGGGCCGCAGGGAGAGCCTGGCTGGGGTGGCGCCGCGGGTGGCCATCAAGCTCATCCTCCCTGAGCACGCCAACACCGCCACCTTTCAGGAGCTGTTCATCAACGAGGCCCGCCTGGGCGCCTCGATGCAGCACCAGAACTTGGTCCAGATCCAGGATTTCGATCGGGACGGTGAGCACTTCTTCCTGGTGATGGAGTACGTGGAGGGGCTGACCCTGCGGAGGATGATCTCCCTCTGCCACCGCCACGAGCAGCGCATCCCGCTGGAGGTCATCGCGGAGATCGGGAGGCAGGCCTGTGACGGCCTCCACTACGCCCACCAGGCGGTGGACGAGAAGGGGATGCCGCTAGGGCTGGTCCACCGGGACATCAAGCCCTCCAACCTGATCCTCAACCCGCAGGGCGTGGTGAAGGTGCTGGACTTCGGCATCTCCAAGGGGGTGCTGCTCCGAGAGCGGAAGGGCTCGGTGAAGGGCACCTGGGGATATATGGCCCCAGAGCAGGCGGTGGGCGACGAGGTGCTGCCGAGCGCCGACGTCTTCGGCCTCGCGACGGTGCTCTACGAGATCGCTGCGCTCCGGCCGCTGTTCAAGGGGAAGCGCCCGGAGGAGATCAAGCGCCTGCTGTCCGACGACCACGCGGCGCGGATGGCCGCGCTGCTCGACCCAGCCTACGGCGCGCTGATCCCGGTGCTGGTCCGGGCGCTGCAGCGCGACCCCAACGCCCGCTTCCCCAGCGCCGCTGCCTTTGGGAGGGCGCTGTCGGCCCTGCTGCCCGATCCCATCACCGCCCGGGACGCGGTCACCCGCTTCTATCGGCTGGTGGACGACCTCCGCGAGGGCAAGAGCCCCGGGAGCACTCCGGGGATGGCTCACCCTGTGGGGTCTAGCGGCGCCAATTCCATCGCCATCACCGAGGGGCGGGATGACGGTCACTCGGTGCTCTGGATCGTGCTCGGCGTGGCCGGCGCGGCGCTGGTGGTGGTGGGGCTGGTGATCGCGGCGGTGCTGATCGGCGCGGCGCTCCCGCTTGGAGACGCGAGCGAGTCCGAGGTGCCGGCGCTGGCGCCGGTGGGCCTGGACCCGGAGGACCCGTCCGCGCGCTCCGGTGAGGAGCCGCCTGAGGAGCAGCGCGTGGGCGAGGAGGAGCCATCGGACGAGAATCCTGCTGGCGACGAGGCATCAGAGGAGGAGTCCTCGGAGGAGGACCCTGCGGACCAGGAGCCCCCGGAGGTCCCCGCGGTGGTTGACGAGCCCACCGTGGCGCGTCCGCCGCCGATCCACCGGGGCAGCGCCGGGCCCAGGCCGGTGGAGCCAACCCCTCAGGCGCCCGAGGCCCCCAAGCCAGTGCCCGTGGTGGTTCGGGTGATCGACGAGCCGACCGAGGACCCGGAGAGCATCGCGGCGCTGGTCGAGGCGCCGCTCGCCCCCGTGGCCCAGACCGGGATGCTCACCATCTCTGCGACCCAGGCCGCGGAGGTCTACGTGGACGGGAAGTTCATCCGCAACATCCCGCTGGTGCGACGTGAATTCGACGCGGGGCACCACATCGTGACCATCGTGGCGATGGACGGCAGGCGCAAATCCTTCGATCTGGAGCTGGTGGCGGGTGAAGAGGTCCGGAAGGTGTGGGATTTCGATCGCGGCGAGTGGAAGCGGTAGATGTCGTTCGAGGATGACGAGCCCCTGAAGGTGCTGTTCGTGTGCAGCGGCAACATCTGTCGCTCGCCGATGGCCGAGGGGCTCGCCTCGCACTACGCAGGCATCCGCGCGCGCGACATCGAATTTCGCTCGGCGGGGACCCTGCTGCTCCAGGGGCGCCCCGCGGATCGCAAGGCCTGCGCGGTGTGTCAGGAGCTGAGCGTGTCGATCTGGGATCACAGGTCACAGGGGGTCAGCCAGGAGCTCGTGGACTGGGCGGACCACATCCTGGTGATGGAGTATCACCACTCCGAGTACATCCGCAGCCACCACCAGGCGGTGGGGGACAAGCTCAAGATGCTCGGCGCCTTCGGTGGGCTGGGCGAAATTCCTGACCCCACGGGCTTCTGGAAGTTCCGCTACCGCCGGACCCGAGACGACCTTCGCCGGTGCGTCGAGAGCTTCATCGACCGGCTCCCCAGGCGCGAGGACGAGGGCTGATCGGGCCTGGGGCCCCCGCGGTCCTCAGCGACGCCGCGGACTTCGCGCCCTGCGCCGGTGTGGCCAGCGCAGGGCGCGCCGCCAGCTGGTGGCGTCGCGCGCAATGGGGCGGTCGAGCGGTGCCGCGAGGCACACAGGACCGGTCACCCGCTGGCTCAGGCGCGGTAGATCTCGACCCGCTCGAGCATGGTCTTTCCGTTCCCGGCGCGG
This sequence comes from Deltaproteobacteria bacterium, assembly GCA_016938035.1. Taxonomy (GTDB): domain Bacteria; phylum Myxococcota_A; class UBA796; order UBA796; genus JAFGVK01. The sequence goes on from JAFGVK010000047.1 coordinate 9,573, forward strand.
GTGATCTTCGCGATCAGCTCGACGCCAGCGGTCACCTTGCCAAAGACGGTGTGCTTGCCGTCGAGCCAGGGGGTCGGCACCTCGGTGATGAAGAACTGCGAGCCGTTGGTGCCGGGGCCGGCGTTGGCCATCGACAGCACACCCGGGACGTCGTGGCGGAGGTTCCGCTTGAACTCGTCGCCGAAGCGCCAGCCAGGGCCGCCGCGACCGGTGCCCTCGGGGCAGCCGCCCTGGATCATGAAGTCCGGGATCACGCGGTGGAACGCCAGGTTCTGATAGAGGGGCTCCGTGGTCTTCTTGCCGTCTGGGCGCTTCCACTCGACCGCGCCAGTAGCGAGGGCGACGAAGTTCGCTACCGTGCGGGGGGTGTCCTGCTCGTACAGCACCGCCTCGATGTTGCCGGCGGAGGTGACAAAGCGGGCGCGGAGCTGCCCCTCGCCGGGGACGCTGACGGGGGGGGCGGGGGTCTCGGGGCTGACCATGATGACTCCTATCTGGGGTTCCCGTCGACCTTATCCCGACCCGTGGGGAGGGGCGAGCGGCTCAGAGGGACAGGGCCGCGCGTATCGCCTCGCTCATCCGCGCCGTGGTGAAGGGCTTCTGGATGAAGCCGGCGAGCCCGAGCGATCGGTGTCGGGATCGGATCTGGTGCTCATCATACCCACTGCAGAGGATAATCCGCGCTTCTGGGACCGCGACGAGCATCCGCTGCGCGGCCTCGGCGCCGTCCATCTGGGGCATGGAGAGGTCCATCAGCACCAGCGAGATGTCCGCCGCTCTGTCGAGGAAGGTCTCTACCGCGACCGCGCCGTTGTCCGCCTCCAGGACCGCGGCGCCCAGCCTGCAGAGGAAGCGCCGAGCCACCGCGCGGACCAGCGACTCGTCGTCCACGAGCAGCACCGTCCGCCCCCGCAGCGCCCCCTCCGAGAGGAGATCCGCCCCAGGCGCCGCGGCCACTGGCCCCTGATAGGCTGGGATGTACACCGTGAAGACCGTGCCCTTGCCCCGGACGCTGCGCACGTGGAGCTGCCCGCCGTGAGCCTGCACGATCCCGAGCACCGCCGACAGGCCGAGCCCGTGGCCGCTGGGCTTGGTGGTGAAGAAGGGATCGAAGATCCTGTCGATGGTCTCCCCGTCCATGCCCTCGCCGTCGTCCTCCACCTCGAACCACACCAGCGGACCGGCGAGGGTGGCGCCACCCAACACCCTGGTGCCGGTGGAGGGCAGGCAGCGCGGGGCGGTGCCGGTGCGGATGGACACGGTCCCCCGCCCGCTGGCGAGCGACTCCACGGCGTTGGTGCAGAGGTTGAGCACGATCTGGCTCAGGTGGCTCGCGCTCCCCATCACCAGCGGATCGGCGGGATCCAATTCCAGCCGCAGCGCCTCGGCGGAGAGGGTGGCCACGTCGAGCAGCTGCCGCATCTCAGAGACCAGCCCGTTGACGCTGACCGGGGCGTGCTGGCTGTCGGTCTTCCCGGTGTAGCTGAGGAGCTGCTGCACCAGCCCCGCGGCGCGCTCCCCCGCGATGCGGATGTCCTGGACCACGCGGAGGATCTCCGACCCCTCGGGTGTCGCGGCCACCGCCAGATCGGCGTTGCCCAGGATCCCCACCAGCAGGTTGTTGAAATCGTGCGCGATGCCGCCCGCGAGCAGGCCCAGGCTGTCGAGGCGCTGCTGGGTCAGCATCTTCCGCTGGAGGGCGGCGCTCTCCTCCGCCGCACGGACCTGCTCGGTCACATCGACGAGGTAGCCCACGTAGTGGGTGATGAGGCCCTTGTGATCCCGGAGCACGGTGGTGTCGTCGTGGACCCAGATCTCGCGCCCATCGGCCCGCCGCAGTCGGTAGGTGCTGTGGGAGAAGTGGTTGGTGGAAGAGACGCTCCCCGCAGCGACCTCGTCCAGCACCCGATCAAAATCGTCGGGGTGGATGAGGTTGGCGTACATCACCTCGCCCCCGAGCCAGGCCCCGTGGGGGTATCCCAGGAGGGTGGTGACGTTTCGCGACACCCACTCCACCGGCCAGCCCGGGAGGTTTCGCCAGTGGAACACCACCACCGACCCGTAGTCAAAGGCGGCGCGCTGAGAGAGGAGCTGATTTCTGCTCTCGGAGTAGGCCTCCCGCAGCTTGGCGATCGCGGTCAGATCCCTGTGGGTCCCCGCCGCGAGCACGGGTTGGCCGTGCTCGTCGCGCTCTACCACCATCCCCGTGTCCAGCACCCACAGGAAGTCTCCGCGCTTGGTGAGCAGCCGGTGCTCGGTCTGGTACTGCTCGGTGCGGCCCTCCAGGTGGTCGCCCAGCACCCGCGTGATGTCGGCCAGGTCGTCCGGGTGGACGAGGCGCTCCCACGAGGACAGGTCTGGCGCCACCTCGTCCACGTTGTACCCGAGCATCTCGCACCAGCGCTTGTCGAAGGAGACGCGCCCTGAGGGGATGTGCCACACCCAGCTCCCCTCAGACGAGCAGGCCATCGCCGCCTCCAGCCTGGTGAGCTCACGGCGCATCGCCTCGTAGGTCGCGGTTCGGATCATGGGGCCCCCGGTGAGGGCCGCGAAGTGCTCGACCACCGCGAGGTCCTTGGGCTCGTTCGCCCCGTGGATGCAGAAGGCGGCGTAGGGCTCCTCCTCGGAGAGGGGGAAGATCGTACAGCCAGGGCCCGCCGTTGGGGCGGGTGGCCCCCCGCTCGCAGAGGATGCAGGCTCTGGGGCCTCCCCGTGCTGGCTGATCACGTAGACGTGGAGCTTGTCTCGGCCCAGGAGTTGCACCGCGACGCCTCCCAGCGCCGACGAGAGCACTCTCAGCAGCGCGCCCACCAGAGGCTCTGGGGCCAGGGCTCCGTTCAAGAGCGAGGTGATGTGCTGGACGGCGTGTACGGGGAGGTGCATGCAGATCTCCGCTCGCGGGACTGTAACACCTCCCACATCTCCCACACCTTCGGGTTCTGGACCGCCGCACCGGGGCGCGCCCGTCAACATAGGAATTCACACCGATTCCGGGGATTGTGGTGGCGAGGGGGGGGCGGTCCGCCTAAGAACGCGCACCCCAGAGACCACGGATATTCATGACTCAGCTCGCCTCGTTCTCAGACCTCGCCCTGGACCCTCGGCTGCTCGCGGCCATCAGCCGCCTGGGCTTTGACGAGCCCACTCCCATCCAGGCAGAGGCGCTGCCCCCGCTCCTTGAGGGGCGTGACCTGATCGGTGGCGCGCGCACCGGGTCGGGCAAGACCGCGGCGTTTGGCCTCTCGCTGCTGGAGCGGGTGAAGGACGGCGGGGATCACGTCCGCGCCCTGGTGCTCGCGCCTACCCGCGAGCTCGCGGTGCAGGTGACGCGGGCGCTCGAGAGCTTCGCCGAGGACCTCCCCCAGGTGAGGATGACCACCATCTACGGCGGCGTTTCGATCGTGGAGCAGCTCCGGCAGCTCCACCGCGGGGTCCACGTGGTGGTGGGCACCCCCGGTCGGGTGCTCGACCACCTCGGGCGCGGCACGCTGGACCTGAGCAAGGTGGAGATGGTGGTGTTGGACGAGGCGGACGAGATGCTCCGCATGGGCTTCATCGAGGACGTGGAGTCGATCCTCAACCAGACCCCCGAGGGCCGGCAGGTCGCGCTCTTTTCGGCCACCATGCCGGACCAGATCCGCAAGATCGCGTCGTCCTACCTGAAGGACCCCGTGGAGGCCAGGGTCGAGGAGAAGACGCTCACCGTGGACCACATCGAGCAGCGCTGGCTGCGGGTGCCCGAGCGCTACAAGGTGGACGCGCTGGTACGGGTCCTGGCCGGTGAGTCCTGGGGAACGACCCTGGTCTTCGCGAGGACCAGGGCCTCCTGCGCGGAGGTCGCGGACGCCCTGGCGCAGCGGGGCTTCGCGGTAGACGCGCTGCACGGAGATCTGGCGCAGTCCTCCCGCGAGCTGGTGCTCAAGCGGCTCCGCTCCGGGGGGCTCAAGCTGGTCGTGGCCACCGACGTGGCGGCCCGCGGCATCGACGTGGAGCACATCACGCACGTCATCAACTACAACCTCCCCGATGAGACCGAGAGCTACGTGCACCGCATCGGTCGCACCGGTCGTGCGGGGAGGGTCGGGAAGGCGATCTCGCTGGTCACCCCGAAGGAGCGTCGTCAGCTCCGAGACATCCAGACTCAGCTCAAGGTGAACATCGTCTCGATGACCGTGCCCAGCGACGCCGCCCTGGCGAAGGCCCGTCGAGAGCGGATGGAGGCGGGGATGCTCGCCGCCGAGCCCGGTGCGGCGGTCAAGGAGTGGTTTGACAGGCTGGTGGAGCAGGGGATGACCCCCGAGCAGATCAGCCTGGCGCTGTTGAACCGACTCGCGGAGGAGGCGGACTTGCACCTGGACGGGGGACTCGACGAGGAGGTGCCCGCGTGGGCGCGTCCTGCGGAGAACCTGCCCCCGCTGCCGCGCGAACAGACGAACCAGACCGAGCTCTTCTTCCCCATCGGCCGCAACCGTCGGGTGCGCCCCGGGGACGTGGTGGGCGCCCTGGCTCACGAGGCGGGGGTGGCCTCGCCGATGATCGGCAGGGTGACCATCCTGGACAACAAGACCTTCGTTGGCCTCCCGGAGGACGTCGCCGCACAGGTCGTCGCCTCCTTTGAGTCCCTGGAGCTGCGCGGGGTGAGGGTGCCGGTCGCCCTGGCCAGGCAGCACGAGGGTGGCGTCGAGGCCCGTGGCCGCGGGGGCAGGGATCGCCGAGGCGGGTTCGACGATCGGCGCGGTGGCCGTGGCTATGACGACCGCGGTGGCCGTGGCTATGACGACCGCGGTGGCCCAGGCTACGACGACCGCGGGGGCTACGAGGATCGCGGAGCGCGTCCACAGGGCCGCGACGCTCGCCCGGACGCCGGAGGCTATGAGGGGCGCGGCGGTCCTCCCCAGCGGGGGAGCTATGAGGGGCGCGGCGGTCGTGGGGGCTACGACGATCGCGGGAGGGGTGGGAACCGCGGCTATGAGGACCGCGGCGGGCCCCCTCAGCGCGGGGCGGGGCGCGACGAACGGCGCGGACCTCCTCAGCGGGGCGAGGGCGCTGCGGAGCGCCCCGAGGGGCAGCAGGACCTCCAGCCTAGGGACACGCGGCGGGACGGCCCGCCCCGCCACGCCAGCGGTGGGTACTCCGGCGTACGTGGGCCCAGGCCTACCGGCGGCTTCAAGAAGCCCCGTCGTCAGCGCTAGTCGCCGCTGTCGATCGGCAGCCCGGTGAGGCCAGCCAGGGCCTCGATGAGGTGTGGCCAGGCGGAGGGGGCGGTGTCCCCCCCGCAGGCCCACAGGCGCGCTCCCCTGTGGGCGATCTCTACGCTCCAGCCGCGGTCGTCCACGGCGCCGCGGGAGCAGTAGTCGGCGCGCCAGCTCCACACCCCGCCGTGGTCTAGCGCCTGCCAGAACAGCGCCCAGTCTGCGGGCGAGGGTGTGAGCTCACGCTCCTGCTCCCACCCCCCCGCCGGCTGGTGGGACCAGTAGAGGGTGGTGCCGTCCTGCTCCAGATGTGTCCTGCCCCTGCGGTGGTGGACCTCCACGCTCAGCAGCTCCGGTGGCGACAGGCGGCGGTCTATCCACCCCTCCAGGCGCTCGGGCAGGGCGGGATCGCTGAGGTCCAGGGGGTCGCTGGAACCCGCTTCCCCGGCAGGGGGCTCCCCCAGCAGCAGCGCCGGAGGGACGCGCCCCAGCAGGAGCAGCCCCAGTCCGGGATAGACCAGCGTGCCGCCGTCGATCCGCTCCCGATCGGCGGGAAAGCGCTGGAGAATGCGCTGTCGCACCGCCCCCGCTAGCAGCGCCGCGGTGGGAGAGAGGCGACTCAAGAGGTCTTGCGCTGTGAGCTGTTTCACGGTGATACTCCGGTGAGCACCAATCTATCGGAGGCGCCGTGAAATTTGATCAGGAAGAGCTGGAGAAGCTGCATCTGTTTCGTCGGGTGGCGCCCGAGTCGGTGTGGGGGCTGCTCTCGGCGTGCCCGGTGGTCTGGCTGAGCCCCGGTGAGCTGCTGCTGGAGCGCGGCCAGAGCAACCAGCGGATGTTCTTGGTGCTGGAGGGGCGTCTCAGCGTGCACCTGGACGGACCGGACTCGGCGCCCATCGCCTATGTGGAGCGGGGAAGCTCGGTAGGGGAGATGTCGGTGATCGACGACTCTCCCGCGTCCGCGCACGTGCGGGCGGAGCAGGCCACGCGCGTCGTAGAGGTGGACGAGGAGACCTTCTGGCGCCTCGTGGAGGCGTCTCACGCCTTCTCCACCAACCTGCTCCTGCTCCTGGCCCAGCGGATGCGCGCCTCAAACCAGCAGCTCCTGAGCGGATCCAGGCAGCGCCGGCAGCTAGAGGTGGAGGCCACCGTGGACGCGCTGACCGGACTGCACAACCGCCGCTGGCTGGAGGAGACCCTCCCGCGCCTCGTCGAGAGGCACCGTGACGCGGGCGCCCCGCTCTCAGTGATCCTCTTGGATATCGACCATTTCAAACGGTTCAACGATGACTTTGGGCACGCGGCAGGTGACAGGGTGCTCGCCGCAGTGGGGGCCGCGATCCGAGGGAGGTTGAGGCCGACGGACCTCTCAGCGCGCTACGGAGGAGAGGAGCTGGTGGTGATCCTCCCCGCGACCGATCTGGCGGGGGCCGCGGTGGCTGCGGAGCGCCTCCGGGAGGAGGTGGCGGGCCGCCGGGTCCTCTCCGAGGGGAGAGAGCTCCCCCCGGTGACCGTGTCGCTCGGCGTGGCCGCGCTGTCAGGGACGGAGGACGCTGCGCATGTCCTCTCCCGGGCTGACGTGGCGATGTATCAGGCCAAGGCCGGGGGACGCGACAGGGTTGTGTGCTGGAGCGGCGCGTAGCGTCGGCCCCCCGATCTGCAGGTTCCCGCTTTCGTCGCGGGCCCCTGCATGCTTGGCGAATTCCGGGCTCGCCAGATCACTGCCGCGATCGCGGAAGCTCAGCGGACACCTGCGGCCGGCCTTGATCCACGGCCCGCGCTGGCGTGGTGAGCGGGACTACGCGAGGCCTCGATGCCGTCTCCAGGTGTTGTCATGGATACCTGGTGTACGAGAGGATGAGGGGAGCGCGTCGGCGCGGCTCGCTGCAGACCGGGCCATGGATCCACCCCTGCGGCCGAGCTAGGGAGCGGGCTCCCCCGCGGGGTCGAGGACCACGTGGGGCGCTCCCACCGTGGCCGTCATGTAGAGCACACCTCCGGCGATCACCAGGAAGCCGATCACAAAAACAACAGGAAGCAACAGGCCTCTGAAGGTCTCTGGCCTCTCCTGCCCTCTCGGTTCGTCGGTCACTCACTCCCTCCACGCGTCCGGTCTCCCTCCCGTCTAGCGTTTCGATCCCAAACGGGCAATGAAGAACGCGTCCAAATTACGCAGTACTACGGAAATGCTCAGCGGGTACAGCCGTGGACCTTGGACCCCTGCTCCCCGCAGGGGAGTCCGAAGCCGGAGGTGGCGTAGAAGAGTCCGAAGCCGGAGGTGGGGCTCAGGGGGGACTCATCCCAGAGTGGCGGGTTATGAGGCGGGGCACCCAGGGGACCCCATGTACAACACCCTCCTCTCTGTCGCCGCCGGGCTGGCGGTGTACGCGCTCATCGCCCTCACGACACAGCCACTGGCGGCGATTTTTCCTGCGCTCATCGCGACCGCGGTGGTGTTCTTCTTTCTCAATCGGCGCACCGGGCAGCAGGTGTCGCTGGCGCTGGAGGCGGCCATGGCCTCCCTGAAGGAGCAGAAGATCGACGAGGGGGTGAGGGTGCTCCTTGAGGTGCGCGAGCGGTATCGCCTGTGGCAGCCACTGCTTGGGCGGCAGATCGACGCTCAGCTAGGCATGATCCGGTACGTGCAGATGCAGTGGGATGACGCGCTCCCCCTGCTTCAGCACGGCGCCTGGCGCAATTGGACGGCGCAGACCTGCGTGGGCGCCATCCACTACCGCCAGGGCGACAAGGATCAGGCGTGGAAGAGCTTCGCTGGGGCCGCCAAGGTGGCGCCGCGCGAGACCATCATCTATCTGGTCTGGGCCACCCTGCTGACGCGGGAGGGCCTGCGCGAGGAGGCGCTGGCTGCGCTGGGGCAGGGGCTGAAGGCCGCGCCCGCGAGCGAGGATCTGCAGCGCCTGCAGCGGGTGGTGGCGAACAAGAAGAAGATCGAGCCGCGGACCTTCCCGCAGAGCTGGTATCAGTTCTTCCCCGAGGATATCGCCAAGCAGCTAGGGGGGCGGACCGTGGCGAACGGGCCCATGCCCGGCCCTGGCTTCGCTCCCTCGAAGGTGTCCCGGAAGGCGCGGAGAGGGTGACTCTGCGGTGGGTTTGCGGTACCCTCTTGGCCTGATCCCGGAGGGGACGCCATCGACCTTCTGAACCACCCCGCGCGCACCGCACCCATGGCGGTGCTGGACCTGGAAATGACAGGCCTGGATCCGAACAAGGACAGGGTCTGTGAGGTCGCGATCCTGCGCGTGGAGGGCGGGGAGGTGGTCGAGCGCTTCCAGACGCTGGTGCGCCCGCCGGTCCGGGTGAAGAGCTCGGCGCGCAAGGTGCACGGGATCTCCGACGCTGAGCTCGCGGGGGCGCCGGATTTCTTTCAGGTGCGAGGCGACGTGGAGCGGCTCCTGCGGGGTGCGGTGGTGGTGTCGCACAACGTGGAGTTCGACCTTGGCTACTTGTTCCGGGAATTCGAGGCGCTTGGCCTGTCCCTGGAGGTGCCGGTCACCCTGGATACCCTCGCGATCGCGAGGCGACTGTTCGCCTTCCCCCGAAATAACCTAGAGACGGTCGCCCGCGAGCTGGGGGTGGAGGCGCCTCTCGCGCACAGGGCGCTGGCTGACGCGTGGACCACGCTGGGAGTGGTGCGCGAGATGCTGGCCCGCCTCGATCCGCGGGGCGTCATCACCGTGTCCGAGGTGGAGGAGCTGCTGGGGGCGCTCGCGCCCAACGCTCCCAGGCGCCTGCGTCAGCAGCAGCTGCTGCGCGAGGCGTGGCGGGAGCGGAGGACCGTGTGGATCGACTACCAGTCGAGCGCCTCGGTGACCGCCGGGGTCACCACCAGGGAGGTGGCGGTCTGGCTCCTGCGACCGCCAAGGGTGCAGGGGTGGTGCTACCTCCGTCAGGGGCCGCGGGTGTTCCGCCAAGACCGGATGCGTGACGTCCGCCGCGGGGAACGGTCCTACGAAATTCCAGATTTTGAGCCGAAGATCTAATCGTGCGCATTGTCCATGTGTGCAGGATCGGGCTCCCCCACAGGGGAGGTATGGAGGAGGTGGTGGCGGGGTTGTCCGCCGCGCAGCTGGGGTTGGGCCACAGGGTGGAGGTGGTGACCCTCAGCCGGGCGATCACCGACGGGAGCGCGCTGCCGGAGGGCGCGTGGGGGGGCGTGCCTTACCGAAGGGTCGAGCGCCTCGGACCCCGCGCCTGGCCCTGGGCCAGGGGCCTCGTGGAGCGGGTGCGCGGCGCGGATCTGGTCCACGTACACGGCGTGGACGGCTTGTTGGACCTGCTCCTCGCGACCAGGAGGTGGCACGGCGCCAGGGTCGGTGTCTCGACACACGGGGCCTACCTCCACACGGGGCGCTGGCGGGCGGCCAAGCAGCTCTGGCTGCGGAGCGGGACCAGGCTCGCGCTGAGGGCCGCGGACGCCGTGTGGTTCGACTCCGAGCTGGATCGGAGCGCGCTGCGGCCGGCCGGGGCCGAGGGAGAGGTGATCCCCAACGGGGTGCGGATCGAGCCCTTCCTGGCGCTGCCGCGCAGGCCAGAGCCGGGGCGCTGGCTTGTGCACGGGCGGGTGGACGTCCACAAGGGGACCGACGACCTGATCGAGGTGGTCGCGGCCCTGGGGGATCGAGGACCGCGCAGGGTGGTGGTTGCGGGGGCAGAGGCGACCCCCGGGCTCATCCGCTCCCTGGAGACCCTCGCTCGGCGTCGGGGGGTGGGTGAGACCTTCCGCTTCTTGGGCCCGGTCTCGGAGCAGGCGCTGCTGGACCAGCTCCAGCGCGCTGAGCGCGCGGTGTATCCCTCGCGCTACGAGGGCTTCGGCGTCGCGGTGGTGGAGGCGATGGCCGCGGGGATCGCTCCGATCGTGTCGGACATCCCCGCCCACCGGGAGCTGGTGACCCTTCCAGCCGAGGGCGCGGTGGTGGACCTGCGTGACGTGCCCGGGGCCGTCGCGCGCCTGGCCGCGCTCCCGGTAGGGGGCTCGGAGGCGCCGAGGCTGAGGGCGGCGCGCTTCGGGTGGGAGCAGGTGGTGGAGCGCTGGGAGCAGGCCTACCGCGCCGCCCTAGGGGCGGTGCTGCGGTGAGGCTTGGGCTGATCACCTCCTCGGGAGGTCACCTGGCTCAGCTCCTCTCGCTGCGGGAGTGGTGGGGACGGGAAGACCGCTTCTGGGTGAGCTTCGACACCCCCGACGCGGTGGAGCTGCTGCGCGGCGAGCGGGTCTACTGGGCGCACCACCCCACCAACCGCGATCCGGTGAACCTGGGGCGGAACCTTGCGCTGGCGGCGAAGGTGCTGGCGCGCGAGCGGCCCGAGGTGCTGGTCAGCGCGGGGGCGGGGGTGGCGCTCCCCTTCTTCGCTCTAGGGCGCGCGGCGGGGGTGGGGCTGGTGTTCCTGGAGGTCTTTGACCGCATCGAGGCGCCCTCCTTGACCGGTCGCCTGCTCCGCCCCTGGGTCGGCGCGGTGGCGCTCCAGTGGGAGGAGCAGCGCAGGGCCTACCCGGACGGGGTGGTGATCGGGAGGACCCTGTGATCTTGGTGACCACCGGCACCCACGTCCAGCCCTTTGACCGCCTCGTGCGTGCGGCGGAGCAGGTGGCGCTTGCGGTGGACGAGGAGGTGGTGGTGCAGCGGGGCGCCTCCAAGGAGCCTGCGCCTCACTGCAGGGTGGTGGACCTGCTCCCGTGGAGCGAGCTGGAGGCGCTGATGGGGCAGGCGCGGGTGGTGGTCTGCCACACCGGGCCCGCGACGGTGTTCCAGGCCGCGTCCCACGGGCACGTCCCCGTCGTCGTCCCGCGCTCAGCGTCCCACGGGGAGCACGTGGACGATCACCAGCGGTGGTTCGCGAGCTGGCTCAGGGACAAGGTGGATCTGGTAGAGGACCCCGCTGAGCTGGTCGAGGCCGTGACGCGCCACGAGGATCGCGTCAGGGGGCTGGCGCCGCTAAGATCCTCACCGGAGGAGATTGCGGCCACCGCCGATCAAATGGCGTCGCTGGTGCGGCAGGTTGCCCGCAGGTCTCCCCGCAGCTACAACGCAATGAACGCACTTGTCTCCCTCTTCCAGCGAAAGCGCCGAAGCGATCGATGACCCAGCCCCAGTCCCTTGCCGAAGGCCGCTACCTGCTCGTCAAACCCCTCGGCGAGGGGGGGATGGCCACCGTGTACCGCGCCTATGATCAGCGCCTCCAGGTGTGGCGGGCGGTCAAGATCCTCGCCCCGGAGTACTCGACCAAGCCCAAGCTCTGCCAGCGCTTCGAGGGCGAGGCGCAGACGATGGCGCTGCTCGAGCACAGCCACATCGTGCGGGTCTACGATGTCGGCCACGAGGGCAACACCGCCTATATCGTGATGGAGCTGGTGGAGGCTGGCTGCCTGGTGGACTGGCTCGATGAGTTCGGGCCCATGCCCCCGCGGATGGCGGTGCGGGTGACGCAGCAGATCTGCGACGGACTCACCGCGGCGCACGCCAAGGGCGTCATCCACCGGGACATCAAGCCCCACAACGTGCTGGTGACCCGCGACGGCACCTGCAGGGTCACGGACTTTGGCATCGCCCGGGTGATGGACGGTGACGCCGGCATGACCAAGACCGGCGCGGTGATGGGCACCTGGGGCTATATGGCCCCAGAGCAGCGGACCGACGCCAAGCACGTGGACGCCCGGGCCGATCTCTACGCCACCGCCGCGTCCCTCTACTCGCTGCTCACCAACCGCCTGCCGATGGACCTGTTCCTCGCCGAGCGCGACGACTCGATGATGGAGGGCATCCCCGCGGCGCTGGTGCCCGTGCTGATCCGCGCCACGGAGTACCGGAAGGAGGATCGGTACGACTCGATGGTGGCCTTCAAGATCGCCCTGGAGGACGCCCTCGCCCTGCTCCCAGAGGATCCCCCCGAGACCCCGCCGCTGGCCAGGGACCCCGGCGACCCGCTCCCGCCCCCGGATCCGGCGCTGTTCGCTGGGCTGGGCGCCGGGGTGACCGGCGCCGACTTCCTGGAGGAGGGAGGGGGGGCGGGTCGCACCATCCTGCCCCTTGGGTCGGACGCGGGCCAGACCTTGTCTCCGGAGCAGGGGGGGCTGTCTCCCAACCCGACGATCGCCCCGGATCAGCGCCACCTCACCCTCCCACCGGAGTACGTCAGCGGAGCCCAGATGTCGGGGCAGGTGGGGGCCACCTGGCAGCCGGGGCAGTCCTTCCCCCCCGCCGGAGAGGTGCGGGGGACCAACAGGGCCGTGCTGGTGGGCTGGGTCCTGGCCGGTGCGATGGGGCTCGGTGGTCTAGGGCTCGGTGGGCTGGCCCTGGCGCTGGTGCTCAACACAGGTCGGGAGCTGCCCCCGGCGGATCCGGTCCCCGTGGTAGAGGCACCCACCGATCCTCCCCCACAGGTCGAGGCGCCGCCGGTGGTGGAGGTCCCCGAGGAGCCCCCCGTGGTCCAGGAGCCGCCGCCCGATCCGGCACCGAGACCCGATCGGCCGCCGGTGTCGAAGCCACCGGTGTCGAAGCCGCCGGTAGAGGCCGGGCCTGTGCGGGTGGTGGTGGTCCCCGACCCCGATCCAGTCGAGCCACCGGTCCCCGAGGAGCCCCCCGCGGTCAAGCAGTGCGTCACCGGGGTCGCCGCCCCAGGGCAGCTGGATCTAGCCGCTGGGGCACGGTTCTCAGCGAAGCTGTGCGTCGAGGATGGCACCGCGATGGAGCTGTGGTTCAGGCCGCGCGGTGGAGCCGCCTGGAGCTCGGTCAGGATGCCCTTCGCCTTGGGGACCCACCGGACCAAGCTGGATCTGGACGATCGCTTCTCGGCGGGGCTGGAGTACTACATCACCGCGGGGGACCACGGCTACGGCTCCCCGTCGGCGCCAATCTTCGTCCCGCGCTGATCGCGGCCGACCAGGGGCGGTGTGGCCCCCCGTGTCCCCGCCGGCGTGCCTCAGTCGGGTGCGAGGGCGCTCGCTGACCCTCGCGCTGGTCTGGCTGCGGGCCTCCGCGGGAGGCAGGGTGGCGCGCACCGCCGCAGCGAGGTCGAGCTGCCCCGGCAGTGGGAGCCTCTCCACGCCGAGGGGAGAGTGCCCGGCAGGAGCGATCTGTGCCTCACACCCACAGGACCTCCCGGGCGCGAGGCCGAGCGACCCGCCCCCCCCCGCGCTCCGACCCTGCTGACCGCGCCCCTGAGCAGAGGAGGCGGACCCTGGGGCCCGCCTCGCGCGACCGACGCGGTGGCGCTAGTTGTTCAGCACGGCCTGTGCTGCTGCCAGACGCGCGACCGGCACGCGGTAGGGAGAGCAGCTGACGTAGTCGAGGCCGGTGAGGTGGCAGAACTCGACGCTGCTGGGCTCGCCGCCGTGCTCGCCGCAGATGCCGACCTTGAGGCGGCTGAGACCGGCCTCTTCGCGGGCCTTGCGGCCGTTCTGGGTCGCCATGGCCACCAGCTGGCCGACGCCCTCGCGATCGAGCACCTCGAACGGGTCGTTGGGGAGGATCGGCGCGGTCAGGTACTTCGGCCACTGGGTCGAGTCCTTCTCCGTGTAGATCTTGAGGAACTTCCCGGCGTCATCGCGGCTGTAACCGAAGGTCATCTGGGTGAGGTCGTTGGTGCCGAAGGAGAAGAACTGCGCCTCGGTGGCGACCGCCGCGGCGGTGAGCGCGGCGCGAGGCACCTCGATCATCGTCCCCACCAGGTAGTCGACCCGCAGGCCCTGCTCGGCGAACACCTGCTCGGCGATGGTGTTGATCACGGTCTTCTGGTGGGTGAGCTCCGCCGCGGTGCCGATGAGGGGCACCATCACCTCGGGGAACACCTTGACGCCGTCGCGGGTGAGCTGCACCGCCGCCTCAAAGATGGCGCGGGCCTGCATCTCGGTGATCTCCGGCATGGAGATCCCCAGGCGGCAGCCGCGGTGGCCGAGCATGGGGTTGAACTCATGCAGGGCGTCGACCTTCTGCTTGATCACCTCGGGCGAAACGCCCATCTCCGCCGCGACCTCGGCCTGGTTCTCGGCCTCGTGGGGGAGGAACTCGTGCAGGGGGGGGTCGAGGAGGCGGATGGTGACCGGGAGGTCGTGCATCGCGCCGAGGATGCCGATGAAGTCCTCGCGCTGGAAGTCGAGGAGCTGCGCCAGCGCCGCGCGCCTGCCCTGCTCGTCGTCGGCCAGGATCATCTCGCGGACGTGGAGGATGCGGTCGCCGCCGAAGAACATGTGCTCGGTGCGGCAGAGGCCGATGCCGGTGGCGCCGAACTGACGGGCGACGGTCGCGTCGTGCGGGGTGTCGGCGTTGGTGCGCACGCCCAGGGACTTGATCTCGTCCGACCAGGTCATGATCTGCTCGTAGCGCTGGTACAGCTCCGAGTCCTCAGCCTTCAGCTTGCCCGAGAGCACCTGGAGGATCTCGGAGGGCATGACCTCGACCTCGCCCTTGTAGACGCGGCCGTCGAAGCCGTCGATGGCGATGAGATCGCCCTCGTGGAGGAGGTGCGCGCCGACCTTGACGGTGCGGGCGGTGTAGTCGATGCGCAGATCCCCGGCCCCGGAGACGCAGGGGACGCCCATCCCGCGGGCGACCACCGCCGCGTGGGAGGTCATCCCGCCGCGCGCGGTGAGGATGCCCTCGGCCACCGACATGCCGCCGATGTCCTCGGGGGAGGTCTCGATGCGGGTGAGCACGACCTTGTCGCCGTTGGCCACCCACTCCTGAGCCTTGTCGGGATCGAGGACCAGCCGGCCAGCGGCGCCGCCAGGGGAGGCGGCGAGGCCACGGGTCAGCGACAGGCCGTCGGTCTCTGCCTGGATCTTCGCGTCGCCGTTGAGCACCGGCGCGAACAGCTTGGGCAGCTCGTTGGCGGGGATGCGGGCCACGGCGGTGCGGGTGTCGATCATCCCCTGCGCCACGAGGTCGGTGGCGATCCGGATCGCAGAGAAGATGGTCCGCTTGCCGTTGCGGGTCTGGAGCATCCAGAGGACACCGTTCTCGATGGTGAACTCGAGGTCCTGCATGTCCTTGTAGTGGTTCTCGAGCTTCTCGCGGATGGCGAGCAGCTCCCCGTAGGCCTCGGGCATGATCTCCTCAAGGGTGGGGAGATCGGGGTTCTCGTCCTTGGAGCGGTTGATGGCCTGGGGAGTGCGGATCCCCGCCACCACATCCTCGCCCTGGGCGTTCACCAGGAACTCGCCGAAGAAGATGTTGGTGCCGTCGGAGGGATCGCGGGTGAACGCGACGCCGGTGGCGCAGTTGTTCCCCAGGTTCCCGAAGACCATCGACTGGACGTTGACCGCGGTGCCCCAGTCATCGGAGATGTTGTTGTTCCGGCGGTAGATCTTGGCCCTGGGGATGTTCCAGCTCTCGAAGACCGCCTTGATGGCGCCGACCAGCTGCTCCTGGGGATCCTGGGGGAAGGGCTTGCCGAGCACGTCGAGGATGACCGCCTTGAACTGAGCGGTGAGATCGCGCCAGTCATCCACGCTGAGCTCGGTGTCGAGGGCGACCCCGCGCTCCTCCTTGCGCTCCTCGATCAGCTTCTCGGTGAGCTGGCGGTCGAGGCCCATCACCACGTCCGAGTACATCTGGAGCAGGCGGCGGTAGGAGTCCCACGCGAAGCGGGCGTCCCCAGAGGCGGTGGCGAGTGCCTCCACGGTCTGATCGTTGAGGCCGATGTTCAGGACGGTGTCCATCATCCCAGGCATCGACACCCGAGCGCCCGAGCGGACCGAGAAGAGCAGTGGGTTGGTGAGATCGCCGAACTGCTTGCCGCGGATCTCCTCCACCCTCTTCAGGTTGGAGGTCACCTCGGCCATCAGGCCCTCGGGCAGGTCGCCGAGCTTCTGAAACTCGGTGCAGGTCTCGGTGGTGATGGTGAAGCCCGGCGGAACCGGCACGCCCAGGCTGGTCATCTCGGCGAGATTAGCTCCCTTTCCGCCGAGGAGATTCTTCATGCTCGCGCGGCCTTCAGCCTCGCCATTTCCAAAAAAGTACACACGCTTGGTGGTCACTGGGTGCCTCCGAATAGGGATCGCTGATGATCCGAAAGGTTCGTCACCCTCATATGGCGAACAGGCCTCCCCTTCAAGGACGTGTCTCGTTTGTGAGTTACTGGCCCCGTGATCCTCCTGCGGTGCGTCCGGCTGGTCCGATCGGCGAGGCCCCGTGGGAGGTGGGCGAAGGGTTGCAGCGCGCGGTGAAACATCTCGCGCGAGGCACCTCGTCGGCGGCCTCGGTGTTTCCGGTGCAATCGCGGTGACCCACCGTGAGATCTTGGCAGGCAGGCCGCCACGCGGATAAGAGGTGACACGCTTTGTGTAGAACCCCAAAGGCGGCGTTGGTAAAGGAACATTATTTCTATTTGACGTCAGGTGCAGGTCGGTTACATCGCGTGGCCTGGGCTACAGAATCCTCTTATCGTTCCTTGAACGGCGGGGCCTGTTGGCCTTCAATGCGCCTCTGGTCACAAGTCAGCACGCCGGTTCCCCCCACAGCGGGAGGGCGGCCTCCACCAAAACCCCAACGGGTCAGGAGAGTTCATGTCCATTCTGAAAGATCGGCTCGCCAGCAAGATCGAAGCGCATCGTCCCCGCACCACCCGCCTCCTCAAGGAGTACGGTGATTTCAAGGTCGGCGAGATCACGATGGAGCAGTGCATCGGCGGGATGCGCAGCATCAAGGCCCTGGTCACTGACATCTCCTACCTCGATCCCAACGAGGGGATTCGCTTCCGCGGGATGACCATCCCCGAGACCCTTGAGGCGCTCCCCAAGCCCGAGGGCAAGGAGTACCCCTTCGTCGAGGGCCACATCTTCCTGCTCCTCACCGGTGATGTCCCCACCCTGCCCGAGGTGATGGAGCTCGTCGAGGAGTTCAAGGCTCGCCGCGCCGTGCCTCAGTACGTCTACGATGTGCTCGCGGCCATGCCGGCCGACGCCCACCCCATGGCGATGTTCACCGTGGCGATCAACGCCATGCAGGGCGAGAGCAAGTTCGCCAAGGCCTATGAGGAGGGGATGAAGAAGACCGAGTACTGGGAGCCCATGTACGAGGATGCCCTCGATCTGCTCGCTCGCGTCCCTGTGATCGCCGCCTACATCTACCGCCTCAAGTACCGGAACGGCGAGCAGATCGCGCCGCACGCCGACCTGGACATGGGCGGCAACTTCGCGCACATGATGGGAATCGACGCGCCTTACGACGACCTGATGCGCCTGTACTTCCTCCTCCACTCCGACCACGAGAGCGGGAACGTCTCCGCGCACACCACCCACCTGGTCGGCTCGGCCCTGTCCGACGCCTACTACAGCCTCGGCGCGGCGATGGGCGGCCTCGCGGGCCCCCTGCACGGCCTGGCGAACCAGGAGGTGCTCCGCTGGATCCAGGGCGTGCTCGACGAGATGGGGGGCGTCGCTCCCGACAGCGAGGGCCTCAAGAAGTTCGTGTGGGACACCCTCAACTCCGGCCAGGTCATCCCCGGCTACGGCCACGCGGTGCTCCGCAAGACCGATCCCCGCTACGAGTCGCAGCGCCAGTTCTGCCTCAAGCACCTGCCGGACGACAAGATCTTCGCGCTGGTCAGCGGCCTGTACGACGTGGTGCCCGACATCCTCCGCGAGCACGGCAAGGCCAAGAACCCCTGGCCCAATGTCGACGCGCAGTCCGGCGTGATCCAGTGGTATTACGGCGTCACCGAGTATGACTTCTACACCGTGATGTTCGGTGTCGGCCGCGCGATCGGGGTGCTCTCCAACCTGGTGTGGGACCGCGCCCTCGGCTACCCGCTCGAGCGCCCCAAGTCCCTCACCACCGACATGCTCGAGAAGATGGTCGGCATCCAGTAGGCCGGTCGCGTCGAGCTGAAATGCGGCCTCCCCCTCTTTGTTGAGGTGGGAGGCCTTTTTCTTGTGAACATCTCGGCGTGGCGAGACACCCTCTCCCCGCCGGCCCTGGGGGTGCGGGTCGCCACCCTGTTCGTTATGAGCGGTTGAATCCAACGGGAGTATGCATGTCCTCGTCCCTGCGCGGAGTGATGATCACGATGATGGCCTTCTTTTCAGTGAGCGGTGCCGCTCTGGGTGCCAAGCCCACCACCCTCGATCGCGAGCAGATCCCCGAGGCCTACAAATGGAACCTCGCGGACATCTACACAGACTGGAGCGCTTGGGAGGCGGATCTCAAGAAGTTCGAGACCAAGATGGCCGACATGAACGCGCTCAAGGGCACGCTGGCGTCCGGAGCTGACGCGGTGCTGCTCGCCTACAAGACGATGGACGAGCTGCAGATGGTGGCCGAGAAGACCTACTTCTACCCGGGTCTGATGGGCACTCAGGACACGCGCGACAACGAGGTGCAGGCGCGCCTGCAGCAGGTCACGATCCTGTACTCCAAGTTCGAGCAGGACACGGCCTGGTTCACCCCTGAGCTGCTGGCTATTCCCAAGGACACCATGGTGGGGTGGATCGACAGCACCCCCGGCCTCGTGCCATACCGCTTCCCGATCCTGGAGGCCTATCGCCAACAGGAGCACGTCCTCTCCGAGGACGGCGAGCGCCTGCTCGCTTTCGGCTCGCAGTTCTCTGACGTGCCAAGGCAGACCTACTCGATGATCTCCACCGCTGATGTGGAGTTCCCCTCTGTCACCCTGGCCGATGGCTCCGAGATCAAGGCGACCCACGGCGCCTACGAGGTTGCCCGGCACGCCAACCGCAACCAGTCTGATCGCGAGGCGATCTTCAAGGCCCATTTCTCGACCTTCAACCACTTCGAGAACACCTACGCCGCGATCTACAACGGGGTGCTGCAGCGGGACTGGTTCCTGGCCCGCTCCCGCTCTTACAGCTCCTCCGCTGAGGCGGCGCTCGACAGCCACGCCATCCCGGTGGCGGTGCTCGACAACCTGATCAACACCGCCAAGACCGGCTCGGCGCCCCTCCAGCGCTACCAGCGCATCCGCAAGGAGCGCCTCGGGCTGGAGACCTACCACTACTACGACGCCTACCTGCCCCTGGTGG
Organism: Deltaproteobacteria bacterium; assembly: GCA_016938035.1. Taxonomy (GTDB): domain Bacteria; phylum Myxococcota_A; class UBA796; order UBA796; genus JAFGVK01. Next base: position 28,758 of record JAFGVK010000047.1, read on the forward strand.
ATGTGGACTGGCAGATCCCCTACGAGGAGGCGCAGCCCCTGGTGCTGGCCTCGGTGGGCATCTACGGGAAGCAGTACCAGGGCACCGTTCAGGAGGCCCTGAGCAGCCGGTGGATCGACGTGTACGAGAGCGAGGGCAAGCGCTCTGGCGCCTTCTCCTGGGGAACCTACGGGATGCACCCGTACATGCTCCTCAACTACGGCGACACCCTCAACGACGCCTTCACCCTCGCGCACGAGCTGGGTCACACCATGCACTCGGTGCTGTCGAGCGAGGCGCAGCCCTACGCGACCCACGACTACACCATCTTTGTGGCCGAGGTCGCGAGCATGACCAACGAGAACATGCTCCTCGACCACCTCCTCACGGTGACCACGGACCCGGCGAAGCGCGTGGTCCTCCTTCAGCACGCGATCGACGACATCTCCTCGGGCTTCTATCGCCAGGCGATGTTCGCGGACTTTGAGCTCAAGGCGCACCGGGCGGTGGAGGCTGGCCAGCCGGTCACCGCCGAGACGCTGCAGGCGCTCTACCTGGAGTCCCTGCACGACTTCTTCGGCGATAGCCTCGACGGCCAGGAGGAGTACAAGAACACCTGGGCGCGCATCCCCCACTTCTACAACAGCCCCTTCTACGTGTACCAGTACGCGACCTCAAAGGCCGCGGCTACCCTCGAGTTCGAGCGGATGACCACTGGCAAGAAGAAGGACAAGGCGGCGGCGGTAGAGACCTACCTCAACCTGCTGAAGGCGGGGGGGAGCGACCACCCCATCACGCTCCTGCAGAAGGCGGGTGTCGACTTCTCCACGACCGCGCCGGCCGAGGCGCTGGTGCAGAAGATGGACGATCTCGTCTCTCAGCTCGAGGTTGAGCTGGCGAAGCTCGACAGGTAGGCTCCGCGGGACGCTGGCCGCCGCTGGGCCCGCCCGTCTCCGGACGCGGCGGGTCACACATTGGTGGCCTGACGGCTCCGTAGGGGACCCGCTACAGGAGCTTCGGATGAAGGGCATCACCATCGCAGGGATCATCGGCGTCGCGGCATCGCTCTCGGTGTTCGGCGTCGCGCTGGTCGGGGACGAGACCGCCGCCAGCACTGTGAAGGAGAAGGAGCCCGCGGCCGTCGCGGCGTCTGCGTCAACGAGCTCGGCGTCAGCGCACGAGTTTGAGGTGGAGGGGCTGCTCGGAGAGCCCGTGCGCCTCTCCGACTTCAGGGGCAAGCCGGTGGTGCTGAACTTCTGGGCCCCCTGGTGCCCCCCCTGCAGGGCGGAGCTGCCCGCCTTCTCGGCCTACGCCAAGGCCAACCCGGACGTGAAGGTGATCGGGATGGCGGTGGACGCCGGGGCCACCACCAAGGCCGCGGACGCGGCGGGAAAGCGGATGGGCATCGTCTACGACATCTACCCGGCGACCCGCTCGATCATGAGCGCCTTCCAGGTCCCTGGGCTGCCCACGACGGTCATCCTAGACGCGCGGGGTGAGGTGTCGAGCACCCACACCGGCGCGATGACCGAGGCTCAGCTCAGCAGGGCGGTGGACGCGGCGCGGTAGGCGTGATGGCGCCTCGGATCAGGGGCTAGCACCCCGCCTCGGTTGGGGTATGCTGCGCCTATGAGCCTCATCCTCACCCTGTTGTCGGTCGTGTTCGCGGTGGCCCCCATGCTCGCCTTTGTTGCGCTGGTGTGGTGGATGGACCGCTATGATCGCGAGCCCGTGTGGCTCTTCGCCCTCACCTTCCTGTGGGGGGCGATCGGCGCGGTGCTGCTGGCGCTGCTCTTCAACCCGCTGGTCTCCATCCCTCTGGAGTGGCTGGCTCCCGCCGCTTGGAAGGATGCGGTGGGACCGGTGCTGGTGGCCCCGCTGGTGGAGGAGCCAGCCAAGGCGCTGTTCTTGCTCTTCGTGCTCTGGAATCGGCATTTTGACAACATGTCGGACGGCTTCGTCTATGGCGCCGCCGCCGGGCTCGGCTTCGGGATGACAGAGAACTTCCTCTACTTTGCGCAGGTGGGGGCCACCGGCTCGATGGGCGCGTGGCTCGCTACGGTGGTCATCCGCACCCTGTACAGCGCCGTGATGCACGCCACAGCGTCCTCCGTCGTCGGAGCGGCGATGGGCTGGGCGCGGTTCCGCGGGCTCCTGACGCTGGTCCCGGTGGCGCTCTTGGGCCTGGGCTTGGCGATGGGGATCCACTTCCTGTGGAACGGGCTGCTGACCCTTGATCCGCTGGTGAGCGGGGAGGGGAGGGTCGCGGGGGCCAACTTCTTCCTGTTCCCCATGGAGCTGCTGGCTGTCTTCGCGATCTTCCAGGTCTCGCTCCTCGACGAGTCGCTCTCGATCCGCAGAGAGCTGCGGGAGGAGGCGGAGCGCGGCTTGATCGACGCGCAGACCCCCGGCGTTGTCGCCTCGTGGTGGGCACGGACCCTGCGGTCGGACTGGGTGCCGCCCGGCGTGCCCCGACGCGCCCTGCTCGAGTCCCTCACCGCCCTCGCGAAGCGAAAGCGGCAGGCCCGCCTGACCGGCAGCGAATTCCACCGCGACGAGGTGGTCAGGCTGCGGCGGAAGCTAGAGCGGATGCTCTCCCCAGGTGGGAACACCCCCCCGTGAGTGGGATGGGGTGGCAACAGGGATCGCCCACCAGCCAGAGAGCGGCTATTCTATCGGTGTGGAGGAACCATGTGGTATCCGCTCATCCTGTCGCTGGCGCTCAGCTCCCCCGCGGTCGCGGGTTCGGATGGTCTCAAGCTGGCAATTTACGTCGCAGATGGAGCAGGCGTGCCCATCCCTACGGCGGTGATCCGCCACGTGGAGGAGGGCGACAGGCACGCGGTGAACCGGCGCACTGGGGGGTGGATGGCGGACCGGCTGTACCTCGCCGAGGGGCAGGAGCTGGTGTTTGAGCGGGGCTCGATGCTGGAGTTCGAGATCTCAGCACCGGGATATGAGACGGCGCACGTGATCTACTCGATGCGGAAGCGCAAGAACCGCCTCACCGTCACCCTGGCCCAGATGGAGGAGCTGGTGAATGACTCGGAGGACGTAGATCCCGTCATCCAGTTCTTTCGGGACAAGCCTATCGAGCACGACGCCTCAGGGCCGGCGCACTAGTCCTCTCGCGGTGCATGCTCCAGGAGGGCGTCCAGCGCCTCCTTCAGCTCCGCCTGGGTGAAGGGCTTGGGCAGGAACCGGACCCCGGGAGTCCACGAGAGGCCGTCGAGCGGAGCTCCGTGCAGGCCTGAGACGAGCAAGACCGGCACCTTCGGGAACCCGTCGCGGACCACGCACTCCAGCCCGGAGATCTCGGGCATGTTGAGGTCGCTCACCACCACGGTGGGGGTGAGCCGCTCACAGAGCGCGAGGGCCTCTCGGCAGCTCTGAGCGGGCACCACCGTCAGCCCCAGCCGCTTGAGCGCGCGCTCGTGGGCGCGAAGCACTACCGGGTCGTCGTCGATGAGCAACGCGGTCCCGGCGAGGGGGGGCGGGGCGGCGCGCGCCGGCTCGGTCTGGGCGTGTGCCCGGCCCTCGGCGAGGGGGAGCGCCAGGGTCACCGTGGTGCCGCGGCCCTCCTGGCTCTCGATCCTCAGGCCACCCCCCTGCGCCAACAGGGTGCTGTGGACCAGCGCTAGCCCTAGCCCGGTGCCCTCACCGCTGGGGCGCGTGGTGAAGAAGGGCTCCATCGCTCGCTGGAGCACCTCCTCGCACATGCCGACGCCGTTGTCTTGGACCACGCATCTCAGGTAGCGTCCGCTCGCGAGCTCTGGCCAGAGCGGCGCGGGGAGGAGCAGCTCCGAGGTGATGATGCGGATGTCTCCGTCGTCTCTGATGGCTCGCACCGCGTTGAGCAGCAGGTTCATCACCATCAACTCAAGCCGCCGCGGGTCACCCATCACCAGGTCGGAGGTGGCCAGCAGCGACAGGTGCAGGCTCACCCCCGAGGGCGCGGAGCGCTGGATGATGTTCCCGACCTGGTGGACCACGTCGTGAAAATGAACAGGCGCCACCGGCCTCGGAGAGGGGTGGGTGAAGGCGAGCAGGTCCTCCGTGAGCGCGCGGCCCCGGAGCACGCTGGCGATGATCTGCTCCGCGTCCGCTCTGAGCGCCGGCAGGAGGTGCTCCTCGCGCAGCCCCTCTGCGAAGCTCATGATCCCGGCCATGACGTTGTTGAGGTCGTGCGCGACGCCCCCGGCGAGGGTGCCCAGCGCGGCGAGCTTCTGGCGCTGGAACAGCGCCTCCTCCGCCCGGGCCTTGTCGGCCCTGAGCTGCGCGAGGGGGGTGAGGTCGTCGACCATCCCGTGCGCGCCTGTCACCCGGCCCTGCGCGTTGCGGAGGGGGCGGAACCGGAAGTGCAGGAGCACCTCCTTGCCCCAGGCCGAGGTGTACGGGATCGTGTCGGCGGTGTCGCGCTCCTCATCCACGCAGGCCGCGTAGCACTGCGCCACCCCGACCTTGACCAGCGGGGGGAAGGTGCGGAGGTTGATGTTCATCGTCGCCTGGGGCGACGGGGATCCGAGCAGCTCGACGAGGCGGTCGTTGACCTCGGTGATGGTCCCGTTGCGGGTGGCCACCAGGTAGCCGATGTTCGCACCTTGGGTGAGGCTGATGAAGCGCTGGGCGCTCTCCTCTTGGGCGCGCTGCTTGTGGATGCGCCGGAAGGCGCTGCAGAGGGCGACGTGCCATCGCCGGTCCAGGTCAACCGGCGGTCCGTCGTCGTCCCCGGTGATCAAGGCCAAGGCACCGATCGCGGCCTCCCCCTGTCTCGCGGCGAGCAGCGTGAGACCTGGGGCGCTGAGCACCCTCGCGTCACCGAGCAGCGGCCAGATGCCCTCATCCCGCCTGAGCTTCTCTAGCTCCTCCTCGTGGCCCGGCCCTACCTCACCCGCCACGGACTGCTCCTGCGGATCTCGCCAGAGGCATGCCACACCTCGACCCAGCGCGGAGGCCATCATGGCGACAAAGCGCTGCATCCCATCTCTGGACTCCACCATCGTCAGGACGGTCAACAGGTCCTCATGAGAGAGGGACATGAGGGGGTCTCCATAATGCGTGTTTCGCTGCCAGTGGATCACCACAAGTGTAGTGTAGACGGCTTGATCACTCCAGTGAAGCGCGCTCATTTCCCTTGAAGCCCGTCCGCAGGGCGATAGGTGAGGGCACTCTCAAACAGGAGATCCCCAATGGCCAAGCACACCATCGTCACCATGCCGGGCGACGGCATCGGCAACATCGTCCTCAGCGAGACGCTCCGCGTCCTGGACGCAGCAGGCTTCGACGCAGAGTACGTCCACGCGGACATTGGCTGGGAGTTCTGGCGCAGCGAGGGGAACCCCCTCCCTGAGCGGACGATCAAGCTGCTGGAGAAGCACCGCATCGGCCTGTTCGGCGCGATCACCTCCAAGCCCCCCGCCGAGGCGCTGGAGGAGCTGGACCCGTCCCTCCGCGACAAGGGCTACGTCTACTTCAGCCCCATCGTCGGCCTGCGGCAGCACTTCAACCTCGACGTCTCCATCCGCCCCACCCCCTCGCTGCTGGGGAACCCCCTCAACTTCATCCGCCGGGGGGCGGACGGCGGCATCGAGGAGCCCAAGGTCAAGGCGGTGATCTTCCGTCAGAACACCGAGGGGCTGTACGGCGGTGTGGAGTGGACCAACCCCCCCGCGCAGGTGCGCGCCGCCCTCGACACACACAAGAAGATGGCCAACTTCAAGGACACCCCCAACGAGGACCTGGCGATCTCCACCAGGATCTTCACCCGTAAGGCGGTGAAGCGCATCGTGCGCCGCTCCTTCGAGTTCGCCGACAAGTTCGGCCTCAAGTCGGTGACCGTGTGCGAGAAGCCCAACGTGATCCGCGAGACCTCCGGCATGATGCTCCACGAGGCGCGTCTGGTGCAGCAGGAGTTCCCCCACATCCAGCTCTGGAACACCAACATCGACGCCCAGATGATGTGGCTCACCAAGAACCCCGAGGACTACGACGTCATCGTCAGCGGCAACATGTTCGGCGACATCGTCTCTGACGGCTTCGCCGGCCTGATCGGCGGCCTCGGCTTCGCCGCCAGCGCCAATATTGGCGATGACTGCGCGATCTTCGAGCCCACCCACGGCTCCGCTCCCAAGTACGCCGACTACGAGATCCCCATCGTGAACCCCATCGCGATGGTCCTGTCAGCCTGCATGATGCTCGACCACATCGGTGAGTTCGACCTCGCCACCCGGATCCGCACCGCGGTCGAGAAGGTGGTCGCGGACGGGCAGGTCCGCACCTACGACATGCTCAAGCTGCGCGGCACCCAGGAGGTCATCCACCAGGGCGCGGCGAGCACCGTCCAGATGACCGACGCCATCATCGCGGCGCTCTAGGAGGCACCATGATCGGACCCCAGGATATTCAGGTCCTCTTCGGAGACCTCCTCGACCAGATCCAGGACCGCGACCTCGCCGCCAAGGTGATCGCCGCCTGGGTAGACGCCTGCGATCGCGGCGGCTGGCGCACCCTGGAGCAGCTCGCCGAGATGCCCTACACCCTCCTCGCCGACACGATGGGGATCTCCTTCCCGGAGCACGTCTCCGCGGTGACCTACGGCGCCATGGGCCTGGCGCAGGCCCAGCTCAAGTACTTCAAGGTGGTCCCCTACGAGATCGACCTGGACGCCCTGATCGCTGGGGGGATCCTCCACGACCTGGGCAAGCTGGTGGAGATCGAGCCCAACGGGCAGGGCGGATACCGCAAGTCTCACAACGGGCGCTGCATGCGGCACCCGATCTCGGGCACGGTGATCGCGGCTCAGCATGGGCTCCCCCCTGGGATCCTCAACATGATCGCGAACCACGCCTCGGAGGGCGTGGGGCAGCCGCAGCGGGTTGAGACCGTGCTGATCCACCAGGCGGACTACGCCACCTTCAACCCAATGGTGATGAAGTCCAAGGGTCAGCTCATCACCGAGCGGGACGCCTGATGGGCGCCACCCTCGTCGAGAAGATCCTCGCCGCTCATGCGGGCAGGCCGACGGTCCAGCCAGGTGAGGTGATCGATCTGGGGATCGACGCCCGCGTGGCGCGTGATTTTGGCGGCCCCAACGTGGTGCGCAACCTGCGCGCGGCGGGGCTGGGGATCGATGATCCCTCGCTCACCCATTTCACCTTCGACACCAACCCCGGCGGCTCCGATCAGAAGTACGCGGCGAATCAGCAGATCTGCCGGGTGTTCGCCGAGGAGCTGGGCATCCAGGTCCACGACATCGACATGGGCATCGGCACCCATCAGGCGATGGAGGAGGGCTTCATCTGGCCGGGCGGCACCCTGGTCTCCACCGACTCCCACGCCAACATCATGGGCGCCATCGGCGCCTTCGGGCAGGGGATGGGCGACGCGGACATCGCCGCGGCCTTCGCCTTCGGGAAGGTCTGGTTCAAGGTGCCCCCCACCATCAAGGTGAACTACATCGGGGTGCCGCCAGCGGGCGCTACCGCCAAGGACCTGGTGCTGGCCACCGCAGGGGCCCTGGGCGCCAAGGGCCTGCTTGGGCACGCGGCCGAGCTGTACGGCGAGGCGGTGGAGCGCCTGGATCTGGCCGGACGGATCACCGTGGCCTCTATGGCCACAGAGATGGGGGGCATCATCGCCCTCATCCCGCCCTCGGACGAGGTGGTCGCCTGGTGTCGGGAGCGCTCGGTGCGGCCCTTCGAGCCGGTCTACGCCGACCAGGACGCGGTGTACGCCCGCGAGATCACCATCGACGTCGGGGCGGTGACGCCGCAGATCGCGCGTCCCGGGCACCCCGAGGACGTGGTGTCCGTCGCGTCGCTCCCGGCCACCAGGGTGGACTCGGTCTTCATCGGCTCGTGCACCAACGGGCGGATGGAGGACCTGCGCGCCGCCGCTGAGGTGCTGAAGGGGCGCAAGGTGGCCCCGGGGGTGGTGCTGAAGATCGTCCCCGCTACGGACGCGATCTGGCGCCAGGCGATGGACGAGGGCCTTTTCGACGTCTTCAAGTCCGCTGGCGCCCTGATCGGCAACGCGGGCTGCGGCGGGTGCGCCGCCGGACAGATCGGTCAGAACGGCCCCGGCGAGGTGACGGTGAGCACGGGCAACCGCAACTTTGCCGGCAAGCAGGGGCAGGGCTCGGTGTTCCTGGCCAGCCCCGCGACCGCCGCGGCCTCCGCGGTGGCGGGGGTGGTGGTCACCGCCGAGCAGCTGACCTCGGGGCAGGTGCCGGTGCGCCCGGTCCGCGCCCCCACCCCCCGCAGGGTGGTCGACGACGCCGACGCGGGCGCTGCGCGTCCTGAGGTGCTGGAGGGCAGGGTGTGGGTGGTCGAGGAGGACTCCATCGACACCGATATGATCTTCCACAACCGGCACCTCGCCGAGACCGATCCCGCCAAGATGGGGCAGCACGCCTTCGGCAACCTCAAGGGGTGGGAGGACTTCCCGCAGCGCGCACAGCCCGGGGATCTGATCCTCACCGGGGCCAACTTTGGCGCCGGCTCCTCGCGGCAGCAGGCGGTGACCTGCTTCAAGAGCCTGGGCGTTACCGCCCTGATCGCGCGGTCCTTCGGGGCGATCTACGAGCGCAACGCCATCAACGAGGCGATGCCGGTCCTCAGCTGGGACTGGTCTGCCGACCAGGTGCAGGACGGCGATCGCCTGCGGGTCGAGCTCGCCACTGGGCGGATCACCAACCTGACCCGCGGTACGGAACACCACGCCCGCCCGATGTCCGAGGTAGAGATCGCGATCTACCGGCGCGGCGGCCTGCTCAGGAGGAGCTGATCATGGGGATGACCTTCGCAGAGCGGGTGCTCGCTCGCTACGCGGGCAAGGATGTGGTGGTGCCGGGCGAGATCGCGGTGGTCCGCCCGGACCACCTGCTCACCCACGACAATACCTCGGCGATCATCGGAAAGATCGCGCCCGAGCTGGAGAAGTACGGGGTGGTCAGCCCCTCGATGCCGATCGTGGTCCTGGACCACGTCACCCCTGCGTCGGACACCAAGACCGCCACCGGTCACAAGAAGGTCCGCGACTTCGCCAAGCAGCACGGGCTCAAGAACTTCTACGACGTGGGCGAGGGGATCTGCCACCAGCTGGTCGCCGAGCAGGGCCACGCGCTGCCCGGCACCATCGTGGTGGGCTCGGACTCCCACACCTGCTCCTACGGGGCGCTGGGCTGCTTCGCGACCGGCGTGGACCGCACCGAGGCAGCCTCGTTGCTGCTCACCGGAGAGACCTGGCTTCGTGTGCCGCGCACCATCAAGATCAACCTCACCGGGACCCTCCCCCACAGGGTGGGCGCGAAGGATCTGGTGCTGACGGTCATCGGGGCGCTGGGCGCTGACGGCGCGACCTACTCGGCGGTGGAGTTCCACGGCCCTGGGGCAGCCTCGCTCTCGGTAGAGGATCGCCTGACGGTGGCCAACATGGGCATCGAGATGGGCGCCAAAATCGCGGTGTTCCAGGTGGACGACAAGACCCGCGCCTGGCTCGCCGAGCGCGCGGTGGATCCCACCGCGTGGCAGGAGGCCTGGGCCGACGAGGACGCGGTCTACGAGCGCGAGCTGAGCTTCGACCTGTCGGCGCTGGTGCCGGTGGTGGCCCTCCCCCACGCGGTGGACAACGTGCACCCTGTCTCCGAGCACCTGGGCCTGGAGATCCACCAGGTGCTGCTGGGGACCTGCACCAACGGGCGCCTGTCCGACCTGCGGGCCGCGGCAGAGCTCCTGCGCGGCAAGCGGATCGCCCCCTCGGTGCGCTTCCTCCTGCTCCCCGCGAGCCGCACGGTGCTCAAGGAGGCCATGGCGGAGGGCCTGATCCAAGACCTGGTGGAGGCGGGGGCCACCCTGCTCCCGCCGGGGTGCGGCCCCTGTCTGGGCGCCCACCAGGGGGTGCTCGCCCCAGGGGAGCGCGCCCTCTCCACCTCCAACCGGAACTTCCGCGGGAGGATGGGGACCCGCGAGTCCGAGATCGTCCTCGGCAGCCCCCAGACCGTGGCCGCGTCGGCCCTGTTCGGCGTGATCACCGATCCCCGCGAGGTGTTGTGATGAAGGTCTGGCGCTACGGTGACGACGTCAACACCGACATGCTCTTTCCCGGCAAGTACACCTACACCTGCTCCACCGCCGACGAGATCATCCCGCACCTGCTGGAGGACCTCGACGGGAGCTTCTCTGGGGCGGTGCAGGCGGGGGACGTGCTGATGGTGGGCCGCAACTTCGGCTGCGGCTCCTCCCGCGAGCAGCCCGCGCTGGGGTTGAAGGCGGTGGGCATCCAGGCGGTGGTGGCGGAGTCCTTCGCCCGCATCTTCTATCGGGCGGCGATCAACCAGGGCCTCGTGCTGGTGGAGTGCCCCGACGCGGTGCGCGCTTACAAGCCGGGCGATACCGTGGAGCTCGACGTGGAGCGGGGCCTAGTCACGGTCGCGGGAGAGGTCTACACCTTCCCCGGGCTGCCACCTCAGATCCTCGCGATCCGTGACGCTGGCGGCCTGCTCAACTACGCCAAGGCCAAGCTGGCGGCGCGCGAGGGGTGAGCCTTCCCCGAGGTCGCGCCTTGTGATCCCGCTCCGCGGGCGCACCAGGGGTGACGCGGGGGCCGCGCGCCGCTCGCCGGTGGCGGTGCAGCAGCTCGGCCGGTCGCGGGGGGCCCCTCAGCGCCCTCCGAGGACCCCGGACCGCAGCGCGGCCCCGAACCGCCCGACCAGGGTGTCCGCGGCGGGTGAGGGGCGGAAGGTCTCGCGCAGGGCGATGGCCTCGTCCAGCCCCAGCTTGCGCACGTACATCTCCCAGTAGCGGTCGAAGCGGGTGAGGTTCGCCTCCCCCGACAGCTCCGGGTGGAATTGGCAGGCCCACACCGGCGCGCCATTCACGCGGATCGCTTGGTAGGGGCACCGCTCGGAGGTCGCCAGCACCGACACACTCGCCGGAAGCAGGGTGGCGGAGTCACCGTGGCCCTCCTGCACCGCGAAGCGGGGCGGCAGCGCCCCGAAGAGCAGGTCTCCCGCGGCCGAGGCGGTGCGCTGCGCCTCCACCGTGCCGATCTCGGACCGGCTAGGGTCCGCCTCCACCTCGCCCCCCAGGGCCACCACCAGGGCCTGGAAGCCGAAGCACGAGGCCAGCGTGGGGAAGCGTGCCTCCACCAGCCCCCTCAGGGCGGCGAAGAAGTCCTCCAGCCAGGGGTCTTCGTCCAGCACCGAGAAGGCGGCGCTTCCCCCCACCAGCACCGCGTCCACGCCCTCCATGATCCGGGCGGCGTCGAAGCCTCCGGGGAGCATGTCGAAGGGGAGCACGTCCTTCAGGGGGACCCCCAGTCCTTCGGCGAAGGCCACCCGCTCCTCGTGAGCGACGCGGTCCTCTGGCAGGCGGGCCTGGAGCAGGCGGTAGCGGATCGGCATGGGTCAGGGCTCCTGTGGGTGGGGCGTGCGGGAGAGCAGCACCAGCAGGGTGGAGGTGCTCAGGCCGGCGAGGCCGACGTACCAGCTCACCGAGGCGTCTTCGGTGGCGAGGAAGGTGCCCGCCGCTGCGAGGGCGTTGTTGCCCAGATGGACGAGGACGGCGGGCCAGATCGAGCCGGTGGTCCAGCGGATCGCCCCGATGAACAGGCCGGTGAAGAAGACCGCGGTGGACTGGAGCGGGTCCATGTGCCACGCGGCGAAGGCGAGGGAGGTGCCCAGCCAGACCAGCCACAGGGGCAGGTGCCGGGCGAGGCTGTGCCAGAGCAGGCCGCGGAAGATGGCCTCCTCCAGCAGCGGCGCGCCGAGCACCACCGCGCCCAGCATGATGGCGTTCTCCCAGGGGGCTCCCCCCATCAGCAGCTCGCTGATCAGGGCCAGGCTGCCCTCTCCCAGCGAGGGCCACGCCTCCACCAACGTCGACGCGATCCACGAGGGGAACAGCCCCACCGTCAACCCCAGGGCGAGTGCGACGGGCCAGGCGCGGAGCGCTGGGGCGCGCAGGGCGAGCGCGTCGCGCTGGGGCATGTCCGACAGCCACGCCAGCGCCACCCCCCAGAGGGCCACCCCGCCCAGGCTCACCACGTAGCCCACCCCCGCCAGCCAGCCGGGGAGCAGCTCGAGGGGGTCCTCGGGCAGCGCGGTCTGCCCGGAGGCGAAGTAGATCCCCACCGCGATCAGGCCGATCATCACGTTGGAGAGGACCAGCCAGATCAGCCCGCCGACCATGAAGGCGGTGGCGAGGATCAACCCGTAGCCCTTGAGGCCGGTGACGGAGGAGGGGAGGCGAGGCATCATCGCTGCGACCTATCTCGAATTGGGGGGGAGGACACCGCGGCGGGGAGCCGCTGACAGGGAGCCCCGCCCTCTCAATAGAACAGCAGCGGCCCAAAGGCCACGATCAGCAGGGCGGCGCCCATCACCGCCATCGGCATCAGCAGGTGTTCGTGGCGCGCCAGCCCTGTGACGCCCTCGTCGCGGAGGTCCGCCTCCGGCCCCACCACCTGTCGGGCGAGCAGGTGGTTCAGGGCCACAGGGGGGGTCAGGTATCCCAGCTCGAAGGCCACCAGCACCATCATCCAGAAGTGGACCGGCGCGATGCCCGCGTCGTAGGCGACCCCCGCGAGGGACACCGACACCAGGATCACCGCTCCCATCGCGTCCATCGTCATGCCTACCAGCACCATCGCCACCACCAGCACCGACATCGCGGCCCAGGGGGAGCTGAGGGCGGGCACCAGCCGCATCAGCTCTGCCCGCTCCACCACTCCGCCCAGCCCCACAGAGGCGACCATCAGCGGGAGTATGGCGCCAACGTGGACTCCGCTCTCGGCGGTGGCGTGGGACAGGTGCTCCCCGAGGGATCGCCAGGAGCCCCGCGCTGCGAGGGCCTCCCAGCCCACCACCGCCAGGAGCACCAGCGGCAGCACCGAGGGGGCGGAGTGCTCGTCCATCCACGCCCCCAGCACTAGGCCCACCGCTAACACCGTGCCCGAGGCCACGGCCAGCGAGGGGAGCAGCGCCCTGCTGGCGCGGAGGGTCGCGGGCAGCGCCTCCCTGGGGGCGGTCAGCCGGAGGGGGCGCCGCAGCTTGAGGAGCATCGCCATCAGGAACAGGCCCGCGGTGAGGGCGAACACCCACCTGCCCCAGTGGAACAGCTCGGTGGTGGTGACCTGCTTGTTCATCACCGAGATCAGCACCACCACTAGGCAGGGGGCCAGCACCACCCCCAGGCTCCCCGACATCGCGGTGGCGCCCAGGGCCAGGGCCCGGCTGGAGCCGGCCTCGCGGAGCTGGTGGAAGATCACCGCGCCCGCCGCGATGACGAAGATGCCTGAGGCCCCAGACCACGCGGTGGGCACCGCCGCCAGCACCACCACCAGCCAGGCGAGGAGCGGGGCGGGGAGCCCCCAGGGGCGGAGCAGGCCGAACACCCTGTCGGCCACCTGAGTGCGCGAGAGGAGCATCCCAGACCAGATGTAGAGGCCGATGCCCACGTAGATGCTCGGGTGCTGCGCGAAGCGGTGCAGGTAGGTGGCCTGCCCCGAGGGGTAGCCCTCCACCAGCAGGAACCAAGCAGCCGCGATCAGGCCCAGCCAGGCGTAGAGCGGCACCACCAGCGGCGCGCGGGCCCAGCTCCCCTCGGGTGTCAGGTCCGCGGGGGGGCGCGCCAGGTGGCGCAGGTTGATCAGCGCCGCGACGCTGAAGACCCCTGCCCACAGGAGGGGCAGGGAGGGGTTCTCGGCCTCGGCGCTGGAGCCAGAGGCCACCAGCCTGTCCGCCAGGGCGGACGCGGCCCACAGCAGGTGCACCGCGAGCTGCGAGAGCTGCGAGACCCTGTGCTCGAGCAGGGTGGCGGGGTCGCGGAGGGCGATCGGCCTCGCGTCGGCGGTGGCGCGGAGCAGCCCCAGGCCCACCAGCACCACCAGCAGGTGCTTCCACCACGGGAAGCCCGCCAGCGAACCGATCGTCAGGTCCACCGATCGCCAGGCCATCACCGCGGGGGTTCGGCGGCGCTGAGTGTCTTCCCACCGGCTCAGGGCGCTCTGGCACTGGGCCCTGGCGGCGAACACCGAGGCGCAGGCCGCGCCGTCGGGCGCCGCGCCGACCCCCATCGCTGGGATCGCGAAGGGGTCGTGGCCTGCGAAGGGGTCCGCGGCTGGGGCGTCGGGTGCTGGGGTCGCGAAGGGGTCGTCGCCTGCGAAGGGATCTGCGGCCGCTGTGGGGTGCGCGGGCTCGGCGAAGGGGTCGTCGCCTGCGAAGGGGTCGGCCGCGCCGGATGGTGGTGGCGCCCCGCGTCTCGCAGGGGTGGGCTCCCCGGAGGGGGCCACCGCCGCGGTCGTGGGCGCGGGCTCGGCGAAGGGGTCGTCGCCCGCGAAGGGGTCTGCGGCTCGGGCGTCGGCCGCTGTGGCGTGCGCGGGCTCGGCGAAGGGGTCGTCGCCCGCGAAGGGGTCGTCGCCTGCGAAAGGGGCGGTGCTGTCGCCATCAGCGGGGGATCTGACCCCACGCACCGGGTCGCAGCTGGCAGCCCGCGCCGCTAGCGCGTCGAGGTCACAGGTGGGAGGGGCGGGGTCGGCGCGCAGCTCCGAGGCGTAGCCGGGCCACAGCGCCTCGCCGCCCTGCACCAGCCTGGTGGTGGTCTGGGGGGCGATCCCCACCACCACCGCAACCAGGAACACCCCGATCAGGGCCCAGATCGGGAGGGCCCTCGTCCACCTGCGCATCGGCTACTCGCGGGGAGAGGCGCACTCGGCGCGGGAGGGGGATCTGGCGCAGCGCAGCTTGCGCAGGGCCGACAGCATCGCCGGATCGTAGGCCCCCAGCTCGTCCCGCAGGCGCAGGCGCACCTCCAGGAACAGGGCGTCCCACTCGGCCTGCTGCGGGGCGGAGGGGACGATCCACATCGCCTCGGGGATCTGGGCGTCGGCTCGCTTCGCCACCGCCACAGAGTCCGCGAAGTGTTCCGCAAACCAGGTGCGCGATCTCGCGCCGAAGTCCTCCGGGAAGGCGGGCGCGCGCACCATCAGCTGCAGGGTGGCCTGCGCGAAGGGGGCCCGCATCACGCCGCCGGAGGTGCCCAGCCCTCGCCACAGCTCGAAGGGCGCGTAGCCCGGCGCGGACATGTAGCACAGGTCCACCGCGCCGTTGTTGAACTGGGGCCCGATGCTCCCCAGGTCGGCGGGGACCATGATCGCACCCACCCGCTTCACCATCTCCGGGGCGGCCTTGTCGTAGTCCATGGTGGCGACCCGCTTGCCCGCCAGCTCCGGCACAGTGTCCATCGTGCGGTCGCGGAGGAACAGGTACACCGCCCCAGCAGAGAGCATCCCCACCGTCTCGTGGTCACCGGAGCGCAGCCTGGCCGCGGCGGAGGGGTAGCGGGCCAGGGTCCACATCATGTCCGAGAGGTGGTCGTAGTCGGGCACCGCGCCCATCGCCTCCAGGGTAGAGGGGAAGCGGTTGAAGCGCTGGAGGCGGACGCCCGTGGCGAGCACGCCGTCGCAGCTCCCCGCCTCGTAGTCCCTGGTGGCGGTCTCCTCGTCGGTGTAGGGGCGCAGGCTCAGGTCCACCCCCCAGCCCGCGGCGGCGAGGGCGAACTCGTCGATCTGCGCGTAGAATTCCCCAGCCTTTCCGGCGGGATCGTACACACAGAGGGCGTGTGGGGTGGCCAGCGCTGGTGCGGCGAGCAGGAGCGAGAGGCCCGTCAGGAGCAGGCGGCGCAGGGAGGGGAGAGTAGGCGACATCCGTGGTGCTCCAGAGATCAGGGTGCGAAGGGGTCCGCGGCGAAGGGGTCGGCGTCTGGGCCGCGCCCCTGGGGTTTGGGGTCAGAGGGGAGCAGGCCGAACACCTCGGTGCGGTGCCCCGACGCTCCGGTCCAGATCAGGTCCGACTCGTGCAAGCTGACCTCGTAGGCGAAGGCGTCGAGCAGGGCCCAGTCCCGGTCTGGCTCGTACGCTGTCAACGCCTGGGCGTGGGCGCGGATTCCCGCCTCCACCTCCTCCTCGCGGCCTGCGTTTGCCGCGAGCAGCACCTGGAGGGCGCGAGAGAGGCGCACCCCCGAGCGCGCCCCCCGCCCCGCGGCGTCCTCCAGGGCGTCCCAGGGGTCCACCCCGTCGGGCCCGGCGCCGGGGATCACCGCCCCCACCGCGACCTGCATCGCGGTGGGCACCTGCCACCAGCGCTCGGCGTTGAGGCAGGTGGCGCCGCTAGAGATGGCGGACAGGGTGTCGTCGGGGATGTGCCGGACCGAGACCTCGCCTCTGCGCTCGTGGAGCAGGCCCATCAGGCCGGAGAACATCCCCAGCAGGTAGACGAATTCCTCGTCCTGGTCCATGTCAGGGCACGCGCCGCGGAGGTTGCCGTAGACCGCCTGGGTGTGGTCCCAGGCCCGGCCATAGCGGGCAGCGGCCCGCTGGTGCGCCCGCTGCTCGCGCAGGCGCGCGTCCATGGCCAGCGCGGCGCGCCCCTCGCCGAGGGGACCCAGCAGGCGCCTCGCCCGCAGGCCCTCCAGCTCCGCCTCCCGCACCTCGGTCTCGCCGCACAGGGCGCCCACCGTCTCTGCGACGATCAGCGCCTGCTCCGGGGGCCTGCGGGGGGGGGTGGCGGCGGACAGCGGCGCTTCCAGGGCCAGCCCCATGGTGCAGGCGAGCTGCACGTCGGGGAGGCGCACCGCCCGGTCCACCACCCGCTCCACCACCACCCTGTCCACCGCACCTGGGGCGCAGGCGAGGGCCGAGAGCAGCAGCAGCGGGGTCACGCCGGCTCCCCCGCCGTGAGGCCGTCCTCGTCGACGGAGAAGCGGATCGGGATCGGCCGGTCGGCCCTGCCGCCCAGCTCCCTGTCCCAGGCGCAGACCAGCTGCCCCCAGTGCCCACTGACCCCCGGCGCGTTGCTCATCACCAGCCCCTCGTCGAGCTGCGCCTCGAACCAGAGCACGACCCCCCCCACCGGCCCGGGCTCCAGCGGCAGCAGCGGCACCACGCGCTCCTCCTCCGGCTCCTCGTCGGTGCCTAGGGCCAGATCCCAGATCAGGGCCGGGGCGCTTGCGAGGGCCGGGGCGGCGGCCACGTAGCTGTAGGGGCCCGCGTCACCGAGGGCGTCGAGGAGGCTCCCCAGGTTGAGGTCGAGGCGCGACGCGAGGGCGCGCACCTGATCGCGGGCCGCGCGGGCCTCCTGCGCGCTGCCGGGCTCGCGCACCAGCGCAGCCCAGACCCGCAGCCTGGAGGGGGCGAGGTGACCGCGGGGGGCTAGCCACTCGGCGCCGGCAGCCGAGGCGTCGAGCACGCCCTCCACGAAGGGATCGGCGTTGAGCAGCTCCGAGAACACCAAGTCTACCGGCCGGGGCGCGAGGTCCTGCACCTCGCCGCGCAGCACCTCGACGATCCCCTGCAGGCCGTTGTCGCGGACCAGCTGCTCGGCCACCTCCACCAGCGGTGTGGGCTCCACCGCGTAGACCTTGCGCGCCCCTAGCTTGGCCGCGGCGAGGGAGAGCAGGCCGGTGCCGCACCCGATCTCCAGCACCCTGTTCCCAGGCGCACGGCGCCGCAGCAGCTCCAGCAGCGCCTCGTTGCGCGGGGCGTCAGACAGGAGGCGGAGGTGTTCCCAGGGGTTGGCGAAGAGGCTGAGGTCCACGGTGGCTCCAGGGCTGAGGGCGGCAGCGGGGCTCTTATCTCGCGCGCGGAGTGGGCGCCCCCGGGCCGTCCGCGGTCAAAGCGCGTCGCCCGGTCCCTGGGCCCACCTCAGGCGGATACGCTCCACGCTCACCCCAAGCCCCTGAGCCCTCATGCCACCCTCTCGCTCGCTCCAGCGGACCTACGCGCTCTGGGTGACCGTCTTAATCCTGGCGCCGCTGCTGGCCTGGTTCGCGGTGGAGATCCGCGCGCAGCAGGCGAGCATCCTCGAGTCACGGGTGGAGGTGCTCCAGGCCTTCGGCGATCTGCTGGTGGCGCGGGTGGAGGAGGGCTGCGACGGCGTGGCCCTCCAGGGCCTGCTGGAGCGCTTTGAGGGCGAGCACCCCGAGCTGGACATACTCCTCCTGGACGATCAGCTCACGGTGCTGGCCGCGACCGAGGCGGACTGGCTTGGGCGCCCCTGGGACGAGGCGGGCGATGAAGAGGAGATCTGGCGGGTGGTGCGCGGCGAGGAGGACCGCCCCTGGGCCCTGGACTCCCACGACGGGGTGCCGGTGCTGGAGCTGACCCTCGCGGTGCACGACGCGCGCGGCGCGGTGGCGGCGGTCCACGTCGCTGAGTCCCAGGACACCCTGCTCCGAGAGGTGCGCGCCGCGTGGATGCGGCAGGGGTTCTTCGCGGCGGGGCTGCTGGTGGCCCTCGCCGCCCTGGTGATGGGGCTGACCCACCGCCTGATCCTGCGGAGGGTGGTGCGGCTGGAGCTGAGGATGCGTCAGACCGGCTGGCTGCCCGAGGCGGTTCGGATCGGGGGAGGCAACGAGCTGGACGCGCTGGGGGTGGCGCTGGAGGCGCTGCTGGTCGCGATCGCAGACCGGACCAGGGAGCTGGAGGGTGCGCTGGCCGAGCGGGGGCGCCTGCTGGTGCAGGTGGAGGGCTTCAACGCGCAGCTCACCGCCGAGGTAGAGGCGGCGCGGGCGGAGATCGTCGCCATGCAGGCCGAGCTGGTGAAGCGGGAGCGCCTCGCGGCGATGGGGGAGCTCTCCGGGGCGCTGGCCCACGAGATCCGCAACCCGCTCCAGATCATCAGGGGCACCGCGGAGCTGGTGCGGCGGCGCCACCCTGAGGCGGCCGAGGGGCTGAGCGACGTGATCGGTGAGGTGCTGCGCCTCAACGACATGGTCACCCGCCTGCTCCAGTTCACCAGGCCCCTTGATCTGCGCGCTGCGCCCTTCTCGGCCCACAGGATGGTCACACGGGCGGTGCAGGAGCTGCCCGCGCTGCCCCTGCTGGAGCAGCGTTGCCCCCCCGAGCTGGAGGGCTACGGGGACGAGCTGCTGCTGGGCAGGGTGCTGGTCAACCTGCTGCAGAACGCCGCGGAGGCGGGGGCGGAGCACCTGATCCTGCGGGTGGAGCGCGGACACGACCGGTGGTCTATCGCGGTCACCGACGACGGCGAGGGCATTGACGAGGAGGACGTGACCCGGCTCTTCACCCCCTTCTTCACCAGGAAGCCCGCGGGGACCGGGCTGGGGCTGGCCTTCTCGCGCAAGGTGGTGGAGGAGCACAGGGGGAGGATCGAGGTCAGCAGCCAGCGGGGGAAGGGCACCACCATGACGGTGGTGTTGCCGGTGGGGTGAGGGCAGGCAGCGCCCCTCCCGTCGTCGGCGCCAGATCACCAGGATGCCCGTAGGGAGGTGCGGGACGTCTCCCGGCTTGGCGGAGCACCAGGGGCGTGTCTTGTCCTCGAACCAGTTCCCGACACCTGGGCGTGGTCTCGGCGCCCATCTCCCGAGGACCACTCCGACAGGAGATCCGGCCCATGCGTCCGTCCTTGATCACGATAGCCGGCGATTCGCAAGAAAGATACTGCGCGATAGACAGTGTCGTGATCATCGATGACCGATCCGCTCGGGCTCAGCAGTCCCTTGCAGCCCCCCGCGGCGCTCGTGGAGCGTCCCGGCAGGGTGCTGTTGCGAACGAACCACCGTTATCGGCGCGTGCCTCGCGCCCCCGCGCCGGGCGCTGGGGCCTGCCGGCCCTCGGACATGCGGGTGGTTCCACGACCTTGTGCGCTCGGACCGGAGTTCCTGTCCTAAGGTCGCCCACTCCTGGGCCTCGCCGCCTGACCTGGCCGCTCTCAGCGATCCGTCCTCCGGTCCAGCGAGCTCACGGCTCCTCCGGGTGCAGCTTGTGTCGGGGTGGTCACGGGTGGTGCCGATGGCACAAGGGTCAGCGGGCGAGAAGACCCTGGCTCGTGACGCGCGGTGATGCGCGTCCGCCACTGTGGCGCGTGCGTCCGAACAAGATGCGGATGAACGCCGAGGCGCTCGCCGGAGACGCCCGGTTTCCCTTGGTCTTCGTGAGGGCAAGTGGCACAGCAGGTCCTCCGGAACGACCTCAGCCTCGCCAGGTGGCCCGTCCGATGCGTCGCTGAGCAGCCAGTGGCTCGCGGGCGGCGGCTGTTCGTCCGGTTCCAGCCGCCTTCAAGGAGGTTCCTGCCTTGTTGTCCTGCGCTGGCGCCCCCAGGGCGCTTGAGAGGAGATCCTACCTTGGAGCGCGGTCAGGCGCGCCCAAAGGCGAGCATCACTAGAAGTGTTGGAAGGGACGGGACGAGGTGTGGAACCATCGATTCCGATCGCTCTCCCGAGCCCCTTCATCGCGGCTGAACGAGCGGCGCCGCCGCGCGCGAGGGTGCTGGCGGTCGCCGTCGCGATCGCATAGCTACGCTAGACTCCGGCCGAGGTCGCTGCAGCCATGACCTACGAGAAGATCGCCGACTACCACATTGCCCTACGCGCGGGAGATCCGCCTCGCATCTCACGCCGGGGCAAGTCGAAGTGCGCCGCTTCGCTCAACGTCGCCCAAGCGCAGGCTCTCCTCGAAGGCGGCTATCGCGTGCCGGAGGGGGCCGACGACCCCGAGCACGTCTACGCCAAGCACGCCACACCCGCGGGTTGGCTGGGAACTGCAGCGCGAGGGGCCGACGACCCCGAGCACGTCTACGCCAAGCACGAGGGCACATGGTACTAGGCGAACCGCCACGGATCGCGGCGCTACCATGGGTTCCCGGTTCCTGATTCGCGTGTTCCTCCTGCCATCCGGGAGCGGAGTCGATCATGAGGTTCGGTGATCCGCAGCGTTTCGCGTGGGTGGTAGAGCCGCTCGGTTTGTCGCCAGAGGAAGCGGAGTCGTCTGCGGCTCGCTCTCTTGTGCGCCTGCAGGTCTGGTGTGCGGGCCAGAACCTCTGCTCCGGTGTGGACGAGGAGGGTGACTTCGACACCCTAGAAGTGCCGTTGATTGACCTAGCTGTCTGGCTTGTCAAGGGCTGGGAGGAGCGACTCTTTGATGCGTCCCTCCAGCGCGTGTTGGCGACCGGGTTTCTGCACCGGGTCTCCGTCGCCGCCCGGTGGGAGGTCAGTGGCGCGCTGGCGTTGGGCCTAGCGGATGCTGAATCGCTGCATACTTGGGCATCGGTTCGCGCATTGGAGTTCGCGGGCAGCGACTACCTTCTGCCCAACGTCGTGTTCGACAGGATCGACGACTTCATCCGCATCTCTTGGTCGCAGCGCTCCGACAGGCAGTCGTTTGTCGATGTCGCGTTCGCGCAATCCAAAGGCACGGTGTTGGTGGATGCACGGGACTTCGTCGCGGTCTGCATGGACCTGATTCGCACGACCTACGAGCTGACGAAGGCGGTCCACATCACAGATGACGTTCGGGTCGTCCAGCTGGCAGAATTCCTCGATCGGGATCCCGCTGTCGTGGGCCGGCGCGCGGTTCAGCGCTGGGTGCCGGGAGTGGATATCGACGCCATCATGGCGCAGGAAGAGCTGGTTCAACTTGGCAAGAGCGGTCGCGGTGGCGTTGTCGCGGCCTTCCTGCGTTCGTCGGACCAGGTCCTCGCTGCGAGGATTGTCACGAGGTGCCTTCACCGCTTCGGAGAGAGGACGTCGCAGCTTGACAAGGGGAGTCTGGAGGCCCTCACCGCCGGGGCCGACACCTCGATCGATCCGGCCGAGCCCTGGGCGTCAGGGCTTCGGCTGGCCCGACATGTGAGGGCACGGTTTGCGGAGATCGGTCTGTGCCCGGTGGATGGGCCTGTTCCGATCACCGCGGTGATCTCGGACCTTGGCATCGCCGTCGCGTTGGAGGATCTTGGCACCACAGACGCGGACGGCGTCTGCCTCCTGGACCAAGAGGGGCGGGCGCTGGCCATCCTGAACACAGGCGGTAGGCTGTCCGCCTCCGCCGTTGGGAGGCGTTCGACGCTCGCCCACGAGCTGTGCCACTTCGCATTTGACGCGCCTCGGTTCAAGACGATCGGGCAAGCGGATCTCCGCCGCTCCCCAGACTCCATCGTCGAGAAGCGCGCCAACGCCTTCGCCGCGGAGCTTCTCCTGCCGCGCAGCCTCATCCGACGCTATGCCCGTGGAGACACCCTCCATCGCTCAACCCTCGCATACCTCGCCAAGAGGTTTGGCGTAGGGATGCAATTGGCCGCGCATCAGGCGGAGAACGCTGGGATCCGCCTCTCGAGCTAGGGTGCAGGGGCCCACGTCGATGGGCCAGCACCGCGAGGATGCGGAGCCTCCTGCTCCAAGACCTCCTGCAGCGAATGAGGGGATCACTCGGGCAGCCGGTGGCCGCCAGGGTGGGGCCATCGGAAGCGGACCGCAGCCAGCGGGGGCAGGGCACCACCATGACGGTGGTGCTGCCGGTGGGGTGAGGGCGCCTAGCGCTTGCCCTCGAACCGCACCTCGAGCAGGTCGAGCAGCTGCGCGTGCAGCCCGCCGAAGGCCCCGTTGGAGAGCACCGCGATCACGTCGCCCGGGTGGGCCCTCGCGGCGAGGGTGTGGGCGATGTCGGAGGGATCGGCGAGGGTGAGCGCATCCTTGCCCCTGGCGCTGAGCGCCTCCACCAGCTCGCCGGCGGAGAAGCGCTCGCCGTCCTCTAGGCGGGACTGGTCGTAGGGGGCGCCGATGATCACCTGGTCGGCCTCGTCGAAGGCCTCGGCGTAGGCGTCCTGGAAGACCCTGGTGCGCGAGGTGGCGGAGCGGGGCTCCCACACCGCCCACAGGCGGCGCTGCCCGAAGCGCTGCCGCAGCGCCTCTAGCGTGACCTTCACCGCGGTGGGGTGGTGCGCAAAATCGTCGACGACCGTGACCCCGCCCGGCTCCCCGCGGACCTCCTGCCGGCGCTTGATGCCCCGGAAGGAGGCGAAGCCCTCCGCGAGCGCCTCGGGCGAGACCCCCTGGCGGATGGCGGCAGCGGCGGCGGCGACCTGGTTGTAGAGGTTGTGCTCCCCCACCATGATCGAGGTGTAGGTCCCAAGCGCCTCGCCGTCGCGCAGCACCGTGAAGCGCATCACGCCCCGCTCTGTGTCGATCTCCTCGATGCGGCCGTCCCACTCGAAGCCGGGGCCGTAGCGCCAGACCTCGCACCGAGCGGCCTCGGCCACCTCCACCGCGCCTGGGTCGTCCCCCCGCAGGATCAGCAGCCCGTCCTCCGGCAGGATCTCCATCAGGGTGCGGAAGGAGCGCTTCACGTGGTCGAGGTCGGTGTAGATGTCGGCGTGGTCGAATTCCACCGAGGTGAGGATGCAGGTGCGCGGGCGGTAGTGGATGAACTTGGGCCGCTTGTCGAAGAAGGCGGTGTCGTACTCGTCGCCCTCGATCACGAAGTGGGTGCCCGCTCCCCGCCGAGCGGTGCGGTCGAAGTTGAGGGCGCGCCCCCCGATCAGGAAGCCCGGCTCCAGACCGGCGCTCTCCAGCAACCAGGCGGCGATCGCGGTGGTGGTGGTCTTCCCGTGGGTGCCGGCCGCGACCACGGCGTGGGCGTCGCGCAGGAAGAGCTCCCCCAGGATCTGTGGGAAGGAGAGGTAGGGCAGGTCGGAGGCGACGAGCGCCGCGGCCTCCTCGTACACTGCGCGGATGACGTTGCCCACCACCACGAGGTCTGGACCATAGTCAAGGTTCTTGGCATTGAACCCTTCCATGACTGGGATGCCCAGGTCGGCGAGGTAGTCGGACATCGGCGGGTAGACCGCGGTGTCGGAGCCGGTCACGGCGTAGCCGGCGTCCTTGAGCATCCCGGCGAGGGAGCCCATCGCGGTGCCGGCGATGCCCATGATGTGGATGGTGCGGAGGGGGGACGGGAGGGAATCGCGGAGGTGCGGCAAGGTTTCTCCTCTGGCAGGAGAGCAGGTTAGCTGCTGCCGGTGAGGTGTACCACGTCGCAGGTGGGGAGCGTGTCACGCTCGCCGGCCTGGCGGTCTCTTCCCCTCCAATCCACTCGCCACGGAGTCCCCATGTGGGTCCTTCTTCTCGCAGCCATCGCCCTCGCCGAGCCCCCCCTGGACGACGTGCAGTCGGTCGCGTCCTACCTCGTGGAGGATCAGCCCTGCCGCTGGCGGGTGGAGCGCCTGCCGGAGCTGCGGGTGGGTGAGCAGGGGGTGCTCTCCTTCCGTCTCAACGTGCCGCCCGACCACCACGTGTACCGCGAGGCGCTGGAGATCGCGGTGATCAGCAGCGGCGGCCTGACGGTAGGCGAGACGCGCTACCCGGCGCCGGTGGTGGTGGAGGACCCCGATTTTGGACCTCAGCTCGAGTATCGAGGTGACGTGGTGGTAGAGGTCCCGATCACCGCGACCACCTACACCGACGCCCCGGTGGACCTCGTGGTGGCGCTGCGCCACCAGGGCTGCAGCGTCGAGGTCTGTCATCCCCCGCGCGAGGCGACCGAGAAGGTCCGCGTCCCGGTCAAGCTCAAGCCCGCAGCCCCACAGGAGCGCTGATGTCCTTCGAAGATCACCTCCTCCGCGCCTTCATCGCAGAGGGCGCCGCTCGCGTCCTCGCGGTGGACGTGCGCGAGGTCGCTCGCACCACCCGATCCTCCCACTTCCTGGGGGCGGGCGCGGCCCGGCTCGCGGCGGAGGGGGCGGTGGCGACCGCGCTGTTCTCGGCCTACCTCAAGGGCGAGGCGAAGGTCAGCCTCCAGATCCAGCTCGAGCACCCCAAGGCCGCCTACATGGGCGACGTGAGCGGTGAGGGGCAGATGCGCGCCCGGTTCACCCCCGCCCACGTGCCGCTGCCCGAGGACGGCGCCCTCCGCGGGGCGCTGATGGTGATCCAGTGGTCTGGCGACAAGGAGGTCTACCGGGGCACCAGCGCGATCGATGACACCTCCCTCCAGGGGGCGCTCGCCCACCACCTCCGCACCTCCTCGCAGGTGGACGTCGCGCTCAGGATCGCGGTGGAGCAAGACGAGGACGGCGACATCACCAGGGCGATCGGGGTGCTGGTGGAGCGGCTCCCCACCCACGACGAGCTGCCGTCGCTGGAGCCAGAGGACTTCTACAGGACCTTCGGTGCGGTGGAGTCGCTCTCGGCCAGCGCGCTGGAGGCCGCGCTGGACGCGCGGGAGCTGGCGGGGTCGGAGCTCTCGGTGCTGGACCAGAAGCCCGTCACCTGGCACTGCGGGTGCAGCCAGGAGCGGGTGGAGGGGATGCTGTTGAGCCTCGGGTCCGATGAGCTCCAGAGCATGCACGACGAGGACGGTGGCGCCTCGGTCACCTGCCACTTCTGCAACACCCCTTATGCGGTGAGCGCGCCCCGGCTGCTGGAGCTGATCGGTGCGCTGAGGCGATCTCCCGAGGTGGGCGCGTCGCCGGTGGCCGAGGCCTGATCCCACGCCAGGTGGACTGCCGTGGCGAGCGGCCCGCAGGGGACCAGATCTCCAGATCGCCCCAGGGGGGACGGCCGGTCTCCCCACGCGATCCGGAGGTTCACCCAATGGGGAAGGAGCCATCGCGCATTTGCCGATTTGCCTCACGCGTCCTGCTCTTCGTCCACTGAGCGCCGAAACAGGCTCTAGATGCTGCTCGGTTACATCTAGGCTGTGGCGCGGAATCCTGGAAGGTCCTCTCTAATCCGCGACCCAAGGTCCCCGGGGGGGGGCCACGGTCCACGGGCTGTACGACGCATCAGGAGGGCTACGTGTTCTGCTGTGGCCCCTAGGGTCAGCCCGTCTGGGGACGTGGGATAGGCTCGCCGCCTCCTCGCCGTCCATGCACGCACCGCTCTTCGTGTCGCGAACCCAGAGGTCCGTTCAGTGATCGGGCTCGGCCTACCGTTCCTCGTGGCCCACGCGAGCCACCGCTGAACCACCGGCTGGACGCGAGGCCTTGGAGTCCCCACGGGTGGAGCGCCGAGGTCCAGGGGGTCGAGGGCTAGGAGGAAGGCGACGACCTCTCGTTCGCGACGGACGCACGCGAGCACAGCGAGGGGCCGACGACGCCCTCTGCGTCCTGGGCCCAGCGATCCGGAGCCCGTGGGTCTATGAGCCGGCGGCGTCAGGGGCTGCTGGGGCGCTGGCGCCGGTCCCTTTGGGGACAAGCCCGCGCCAGGGGGACGCGGGCCCGGCGCTGAGGACCTGCGCCGGGCGCTCCGCTCGCGATGATCTGCCGGAGGAGGGGGACGGACAGGCGCGGGTCAGGCTATACCTTCGTCTCCCCACTCGCGAGAGGGCGCTCTTGCTGCTGTCGATCCTCCTCCTCCCCTTTGCCTGGGCCGATGGGCCGCCGAGCGATGCCCCGCAGGCAGCCCCGCGCTGCGAGCACTCGATGAGCGCCGAGCAGCTCAAGGCCACCCTCAGCGAGGGCGAGGCCGCGGCGATCGCCAGCGACATCTGGAGCTTCAGGGGCAGCCACGGGCGCTCGCTCGCCGCGGTGCGCTGCCTCGACGCCTTGGTCGAGGCCCGCGCGGTGACCCTGCTCCACACCCACGAGGCGCTGGCCGCGCAGGTGAGGGGAGACGAGCCGGCGGCGGTGGCTGCCTTCGTCGCCGCACAGGCCCACCCCGCGGTGGAGGCTCCCGGTTGGTTGGGGGCCTCGGACACCGCCATCCGCGCCCGCTGGACCGAGGCCACCAGGGCCGAGCCCCAGGTCTGGGAGCGGGTCCGCCTAGCGCCGGAGGTGCAGCTGTGGATCGACGGGGAGCGGGTCTGGGCGCGGCCGGTCGGCCACCCCGCAGTGGCTCAGATCACCGACGCGACCGGGGCGGTGCTGTGGTCCGCCTACCTCACCGGCGCGCAGCCGCTCCCCTCGGAGTACGCCACCCCCGGCCCGGAGCTGCTCGGCTCAGAGGGGGACGAGGCCCTGGCCCTGGCGGTCCGTCTCCTCAACCAGGGCGACTACGCCCAGGCCCTGCGGGTGTCGGTCCCCGCGGTGTCCAAGTACCCTGGGCTCTCGCTCTCGTTCCTGGCGGTGGCCCAGCTGGCGATGAACCACCAGGACACCCACCCCGGCGGCTACCCCACCGGCAGCTACGCCCCCCTGTCCCCGTACCTCGCGCCTGGCGAGCTGGAGGCCACACCCATCACACCCAGGGGCTCCGGAGTGCTCAACACCGGCACCTTCGTGCCCCCCAAGGGGCTGGAGCACGGGGGGGGGCGCCTGCTGATGGGGGTGGACATGGGCCTCCCAACCGGCTTCAGGGCCGAGTGGAAGTTCCCCGCAGACGAGGACGAGGCCGGCTCGCTCGGCACCCTGGACAGCGTGGGGATGCGGATGGGCATGGGGTGGATGATCCCCTGGCAGTGGTACTCCGGCACCACCTTCGCCATGCTCGGCACCCTGGACTGGGGGGCGGGGATGGATCTTCAGGTAGAGACCTCCATGGGGATGATCTACCTCATCGACTGGGGCGGCTCGCTGGCGGTGGGCAGCGCCCTGCAGTACGACCCCAAGGGCCCGTTTCAGGCGAGCCTCGGCGGCTACATCGACGTGAACGGGGTCACCCCCGAGGCCTCGGTCGCCTTCCTCTGGTGAGCCGCCCCTAGCGGGTCCGCTCCCAGCCGTCGCCGTCGGCCCACGCGCCGTCGTCGAGATAGGTCAGATCGAAGGTGATGTTGTTGCCCACCGCCGCGTACAGGTGCGCTGAGGTCCACAGGTCGGGATAGCCCTCGCAGGCAGCCACCACCACGTAGAAGTCCTCGTGGTTGTACATGCCGCAGGTGTAGATCTCCTCCGCGTAGGCGTTGCACGGCTCCGGCTCGCTGCCGCCGCTGATCTGGTCCCAGGTGGCGTCGGGATCATCCTCGTGCTGCCCGAGGAGCCAGGTGAGGGTCGCCCTGGCGTCCACCCCGTCGGGATAGCTGGCGTGGATCTCGATCGGGCCGTCTCCGTCGGCGGGCTGGGCGGTCTGGCAGGCGACGAGCGCGGCGAGCAGGATCATCTCGGACTCCATGGTGACGAGAGCCCTACGGGATCGGGCTCGGAATATTCACCCCGTCCGCCGCGTCGGTGGATCACCCGGTCGGGAGCGCGCTCCCCCGGGGCCGGGCTGGCCGCTCGGTGGACCGCGCCAGCGCTCGCCGCCGCACCACCTGTCCGCGCTAGCCCCCACAGAGCGCTTGGACCGCCCCGTCGGTGTCGTCGCAGTCGCCAGAGTTGAGCACGGCGCCAGCGGGCCTCTCGCAGGAGACCGAGGCGACAGCAGGGTCACCGTAGCCGTCGCCGTCCGCGTCGGCGTACCAGGTGGGGGCGTCGGTGGCGTCCTCGTCGATTCCGCCGTCGCAGTCGTCGTCCCGCAGGTCGCAGCGCTCCTCGGCGGCGGGGGAGGTGAGGGGATCCCCGTCGTCGCAGTCGGCGCCGTCGGCCACATAGCCCTCTGGCTGGGAGCAGCTCAGGCGCTGGTCTGAGGGGTCGCCGTACCCGTCCCCGTCGCGATCCCTGTACCACGCGTCCGCGTCCGCCGCGCCATCCTCGTCCGTCCTGCCGTCGCAGTCGTCGTCCTGGCCGTTGCACCACTCTGGGGCGTTGTCGTAGACCAGCGGGTCCGCGTCGTCGCAGTCCAGGCCCTGCACCTGCCACGCGTCCTGCCCGTCTCCGTCCTGATCGCCGCTGGCCTGGCCCAGCACCGGCACCTCCAGCGCCGGGCGCTCCGGGTCGTTGGAGGCGATAAACAGCACCGCGGCTTGGGCGGTGTAGCGGTCGGTGGTGAATTGGACCTGCACCTCGCCGGCCTCGCCGGGGGCCAGCACGGTGGGGGCGTCTACCAGGGCGAAGGCGGGGTGATCCTCCAGGCTGAGGTCCAGCTCCAGCGGGGCGGCGCCGTCGTTCTGGAGGGTGAGCGACCTGGTGGTGGGCTGCCCCATGGGCACCTCGGACCACTGGAGCAGCTCGGCCCCCAGGGTCAGGGCAGGGGGGGCCTCGGGCTCCTCCCGCTGGCCGAGGTCGATCCCGCACTGGGTGAACACCGCGGCGATGACCGCGCTAGCGCCGATGAGGACGCGCATCTACCACCTCCCTTCGATCACGGCCCAGGTCATCAGCCCCGCGGCGGCCACCCCGAGGGTGCCGCTACCCACCACGCTGGCGTGGTTGAGGCGGGAGTAGTTCCTGGCGGCGGGCCAGGACTCCGCGTGGTTGAAGGAGGTCTGCGCGGCCAGCGCCGCCATCCCCAGGCCCAGGGCGGCGCTCCCGGCCACCGACGAGGCCATGGTCAGGTCGCGGGAGTCCAGCCCGCGCACGAAGGCCTGGAGCGGGGTGACCGGCTCAGGGCGCACGAACACCGCCGAGGGGTCCGCGAACGGGGTCCAGGGCTGAGGGCTCACCTCGGCGAACAGGGCGGGGACCTCCTGTGGCGCCTTGGGCCAGGGCACGTCCGCGGTGATCCCGGGCCTGGGCCTGCTGGGGCTCGCGACCAGGGCGGTAGCCCAGGGGTCGTGGGCGGTGGCGCCCAGGTGGATCGCGCCGGTGGTGACCTCGGTGCTGGCGGCCACCACCGTCTCTCTGGCCCGCGCTACGTCGACGATGCGGGCGAAGCCCGCCCGGGAGCCCTGCCCTGCCTGCACCAGATGGAGCCCGGTGGGCAGCGCCCTGGTGTCGTCCACCAGCAGGCCGTCCACCGCCACCCACCAGTCCGGGGGGGTCTGGATGGTGAGCCAGCCCAGCTCGGCCGGGCGCTCGCCCAGGGTCTCGGCGAGCGCCCGCAGCGCCGGCGGCCAGCCCTCCAGCGACAGGTCGGGGGCGGCGCGCTGACCCGCGACCAGGGCGAGGGTCGCCCGGTCCAGGTCGCCCTGCCGGGCCGCCACCGCGCTCGCGGCGAGCCAGTACCGGCCCAGCAGCTCACCACCTACCCGAGGCGCGCAGCTCATCGCGGACTCTGCTCTGGCCAGCAGCGCTGAGAGCTCGGTGTCGTCGTAGTCCTCGCCCCCCTTCACCGTGTCCTCCGCCTCGGCGATCTGGTCGCGCACGTCCTCTCCGCAGGCCCACTCCTCGCCCATCCGCGGCGCCCACTCAGCGAGGGCGCCCATCGCCATGAGGGACTCTGGCCCGCGCGGAGGGGGCTTGGGCCAGGTGACCAGGTGGTCCTCCCCTGTCCAAGGGAGCCGCACCGCCGAGACCTCTGGGTAGCGCTCCTCCCCGCCCTGCAGCCAGCGGATGACGTGGAACTCCACCCTGCGCGAGGCCTCCTGCCCCTCCTCGGTGGGCTCCACCTCGCCCATCCCGCGGACCGAGACGCGCTTGGGGTGGACCCCCATGTCGACCAGGGTGCGGAAGATCGCCGCCGCCCGCCGCATCGACAGGTCGTAGTTGTACTCGAAGGTGCCCTCGTCCGAGGCGTGCCCCTCGATCAGCACCTCCCCGATGGTGCCGTCCTCGGAGAGAATGTCGGCGACCGCCTGGAGGGTGGGGATCGACTCCTCCAGCAGCACAGGGGTCCCCAGCTCGAAGCGGATCGGGTGCCTGAGCTCGATACGGTCCGCCTTCAGGCGGGCCCGCTGCCCGTCGCCCCAGGCGTCGGGGGCTGGCTCCTCCTCCTCCAGCTCCTCGGGGATGGGGGGCGGCGCTGCCTCCTCGACCCTGGCGAGGTGGACGATCAGCTCCTCGTCAGCAGGGGCCTGAGTCCAGGTGAGCGCGGTGATAGCGCGGAGAGAGGAGGTGCCGTAGCCGTAGCCCACGCCCTTCCCCAGGCCCACATCGAGCCGCCAGCCGTCGCCAAGCTGGGCGTGCAGCGCCCCGGTCAGCTCCAGCGGGAGCTCGGCGCTCCCGTGCCAGCGGGTGAGGCCCAGCCGCGAGAGGGCCGAGAGGCTTGCCTGGAGGCGGTCGCCGACGATCGGCGCCGAGGCCCCCGCGTTGAGCACCAGCTCCTGCCCCAGCACCAGGTCTGTGTCGGTGTCCACCGGGGCGCGGAGGGTGAGGCCCGCGTCGCCGATGAGCTGCGCCGCGCCGAGCTGGTAGGCGGCCAGCCCGCCCAGGTGCAGCCTGGGCATGGGCTCTCCGATCCACGCGTTGGCTAGGCCCACCGGCATCGACACGTCCGCTCTGGTGCCGAGCTGCAGCCGCTCATGGCGGGAGGCGCGCCAGCGGAAGCCTGCGGTCAGGTCGCCCATCCCCGCCATCTCAGCGGCGAGGTCCGGCACCTCTGTGCCCCACTGAGCCACCAGCGGCGCCACCACCCTGAACGAGAGGTCATCGCGCGCGTCCCAGGACACCCCGAGCTGCGAGACGAGCCGGTGCTGGATCACCGCGCCGGAGTAGGTGCCCCACGCGTAGAGCACCAGGGGGTCCTCCACGTACTGAAACACCGCCCCCGCCCGCACCGCGCCCTGTCCGGCGATCTCGGGGCTGTCGACCCCCACCGGGAGGCCGGACGAGAAGCTGGGCCGCACCACCTCGATGT
This sequence comes from Deltaproteobacteria bacterium, assembly GCA_016938035.1. Classification (GTDB taxonomy): domain Bacteria; phylum Myxococcota_A; class UBA796; order UBA796; genus JAFGVK01. The sequence continues at coordinate 60,011 of JAFGVK010000047.1, forward strand.
CAGCGCTCAAGCCGGCGCCGAGCCCCGTGGCGGGGAGAAGCAGGGACAGCAGTAGCGAGGGCATGGGCGAGGTCGACCTCTCAGCGGGTGCGGTGCGCGGCGCGTGCAGGTACTATAGTGGGCCTCGGTCAAGGAGTCAGACTGATGTTCGCTCGTTTCCTCGCGGTCGCGGCTTCTCCGGGTGGGAGGGCCCTGTGACCCTCCTGGCGCTCCTGGCGGGGCTGGCCTGGGGGGGGTGCTCCACCTCGCTCACCCAGGACTACAATTGCAACACCATCGACGGGAGCCTGGAGGCGCCGGTCGATCTGACCGACCCGCTCTGCGCCGGAAACCGCGACGAGGACGGCGTCTCGTACCCCAGCGGCGACTACTATTTCGACATCTTCAGCTGGGGCTGCCGCTTCCCGGTGCGGGACTTTGACGAGGACGGTGACGGCTTCTCGTACGGGGTCCTCACCTATGACTCCGGGGACGGCTTCCCGGACATCACCGCGTCGCTCACCTGTGACAACTGCCCCGCGCAGTACAACCCGCAGCAGGAGGACGTGGACTGCGACGCGGCGGGCGACCTGTGCGACAACTGCCTGACCGACTTCAACCCCGACCAGAAGGACGTGGATCTGGACGGGATCGGCGACGTGTGCGACATCTGCCCTGCGGTCTACGACCCCGGCCAGGAGGACTCGGACGGGGACGGCTTTGGAGACGCCTGCGACAACTGCCCGGACCTCCGCAACAGCCAGGCCGACGCGGACCTTGACCGGGTGGGCGACGCGTGCGACAACTGCCTGTTCCGCGCCAACCCCAGCCAGGACGATCGGGACGGCGACAGCTTCGGTGATGCCTGCGACACCTGCCTCTACCTTCCCAACCCGGAGCAGGAGGACTCGGACGGGGACGGCTTCGGCGACGCTTGTGACAACTGCCCCGAGCAGCTCAACCTGTCGCAGGAGGACTCGGATGGGGACGGCTTCGGCGACGCCTGCGATCCCTGCCCCCGCCTGGCGGATCAGGACCTCGCCGACCGGGACGGGGACGGGGTCGGCGACCGCTGCGACCTCTGTCCCGACGACGTGGACCCCGGGCAGCTCGACGGGGACGGCGACGGGCTGGGGGATGCCTGCGACACCTGCCCCGACGACCCCTTGCGCCTGGACACGGACGGCGACGGGATCTGGGACCCCTGCGACAACTGCCCGCTGGAGGCCAACGAGGGGCAGGAGGACGAGGACGACGACGGTGTGGGCGACGCCTGCGCCGGTCAGACCGGCCTGCGCGGGGGGGGGTGCCGCGGGGGCTCCAGCGCCTCGCTGCTCCTGTTTGGCGCCCTCGGCCTGATCCGCCGCCGCGGGAGGTCCGCGTGAGGTGGGGGTACGGCGCCCTGCTCGCCGCGGTGCTGGGGGGAGGCTGCTGGGTGAACCCCGCGGACTACTGGGAGGAGGCGGACTACGAGCGGGAGTACCGCGACGCCTACTGCACCTGGAGCTGGCGCTGCTTCGGGCAGGGGAGCGGCTATTTCTCGCGGGAGGACTGCGTCGACCGGCTGGAATTCAGCGCCGGCGACACCGAGGCCTGCGTCTATGATCGGGACGCCGCGCAGCGCTGTGTGGGGGACTGGCTCACCCTCTCCTGTGAGGCGGGCGAGCACAACGATTTCCCGCAGATCTGCGACGAGGTCTACGACTGCCCGTGACCGATCAGTCGCACGCGGTGGTGAGCGCGTAGCCGATCCGGATCAGGCTGCCTCCCGCGGGCATCGTATCGGTGATGATCGCGTTCTGGACGGGGTCGTAGCTCCAGGCGCTGCTGAGCACCCCGTCGATCTCCACCGTCACCGTGGCGGGGTCCGGGGTGTAGCTCAGGGGGAAGGTGTCGGTGGGCTCGTCTACCAGGGCCGCGACGTGCTGGAAGTGATCGGTCCAGTCGGTGGAGCAGACCGAGAGCGACACCCCCTGGCTCGCCATCGCCGCGTGGTGGTAGCCCGCGCCGGGGCTGGCGCCCTCACAGCCGTCTGGGAAGTCGCCCACCACCGCCGCGACCGAGGCCGAGGGCGCGTAGCCCTGGATCGCCGTGAGCAGCTCCTCCCACGGCGTCCCCGACTGCTCGGCCTCGTCGGAGATCATCACCAACAGCGGCTTGGCGTCCTCGCGGAGGAAGCCCTCGTTGCACCCGCCCGCGCCGGTCTGGGAGAGGGCGGCGAGCGCCACCGAGAGCCCCGACTCCGCCAGCAGGCCTGACGGGCCCCACACTGCCTCCGAGAAGGTGGTGCCCGCGTAGGGATCGGTGGAGGTGATCAGCCCCTCATTGGCGCACCCGTCGTCGTCGGTGACGACGATCACCTGCCAGTCGACCCCGTCGTCGTTGAAGCGCCTGGCGAGGGTGGAGAAGCCCTGGTTGAGGCGCGCCGCGTCGTTGTCCATCGAGGCGGACTGGTCGACGAAGAACAGCACGTCGGCCTTGTGCCACGGCTGCTCTGGTTGGCGGAAGGTGTCGAGGTACTCGGTGATCGACAGGTGGGTGCCGGTGCCGCTGATGGGGGCGGTGTCGGTCCCGGAGATGTCGTCACTCTCCACCCACAGGGTGCCGGCGTAGGGCCCTCGGGCGACCGGCGCGAAGCGCAGGGTGAGGTAGCGGGTCTCTGAGGGTGCGAGGGTGAACGGCACCTCGGCCCCCACCGGATCCAGGCCGTCGCCGGTGAGGGCCACCCCGCTCACGTGCAGGTCGGCGTCACCCCGGTTGAGGAGGATCACCTCGCGCTCGTCGTCGTTGCAGACCGCCACCTCACCGAAGTCGATCTCCGGCGGGAGGATCTGCAGCAGGGGGTACAGGCCGCTCCCCAGGAGCTGCACCGGCACCTCGGCGATCGCGGTGTCGTCCGAGCGCACCACCAGCCCCCCCTCGTCCTCGGGGCCAGAGGGGGTGTACCTGACGTCGATCACCGCCTCGGCCCCAGGGTCCAGCAGGGTCCGGCCCCAGGGCTCCACCAGGGTGAAGGCTCCGCTGCCCTCCAGGTCCACCTGATCGACGTACAAGCCGGCGTCCCCCACGTTGCGGAGGGTGAGGCTCAGGGTCACGTCCTCGTCCCACGGCACCTCGCCGAAATGGAGCAGCCGCGGCTCCACCTCCAGCAGCTGCCGCACCTGCGCGTCGGTGTCGATCACCGTCACCTCGTTCTCGGTGCATTTGGCAGCGAGGAGGGGCATCGCGAGGAAGGGCAGGAGTATGGCGCAGATCCGCTTCATCATCACCTCGTGGGGAGCTGCTCCTCAGGGTATGTTCTACATACAAGAGCTGCCAGAGGAAATCACCATGCGAAGCGCCCTCATCGCCCTGCTGTTCGCCACCGGCTGTGACAAGCGGATCGACCCGGAGCCAGACCCTACCGTTCTCACCAAGCCAGTGCTCAAGATTGCGCCTATCGAGCTTGGTTTTGGCGCGGTAGAGGTCCACTCACCCGGCGCGGAGGCCAGCTTCCAGATGGGGAACGCCGGCACCGGTCCGGTGCGGGTGCTCGACGTGGCGCTCACCGGCGAGGGGCAGGGCTTCTCGATCGACGGCTTCGAGCCCCTGACCCTGGAGCCTGGGGAGCAGACCACGGTGGACGTGCGCTTCGCGCCCCCCGTGGCGGGCACGGTGAGCGGCACGGTGACGGTGGTGTCCGACGACCCAGAGCGGCTGGTGACCAAGATCTCGCTCCAGGGGAGCGGCTCCAACCTGGGTGACGATCCCGGCCCCACCGATCCCACCGATCAGAAGCTCGACGTCTTCCTGCTCCTCGACACGGCCTACTCCTACTCCTGCTACCACCCCGACCTGGAGCACTTCGCGGCCTCCTTTGTAGGGCGGCTGTTCTCCGACTTCTCCGACGTGCGCGTCGGGCTGGGCCTGTACGACGACTACGTGGGGATGGCCGGGACAGCGGACGGGAGCGCCGCCTCTGGCGGGCACCCCTTCCGGGTGATCCACCTGCTCTCCAGCGACGAGCAGAGCCTCGTCCACGCCGCGGAGGGCCTGCAGATGAACTACGGAGGCGACTCCTGGGGGAGCGGCTACGAGGCCCTCTATCAGGTGGCCCTGGGAAAGGGGCTGGACATGGACTGCGACCACGTCTACGAGCCCGCCGTCGACATTCTCCCGTTCCGCACCGACGAGAACGACGCCTTTGGGGGGGTCTCAGGGCAGTCCTACGACGCCTCGGTGCCCGGCGTCGGTGAGCGCGCGGGGGTGGGGTGGCGCACAGGCGCCAAGCACGTGGTGCTGATCGCGGCCGACAACGCCTTCCGCGACAAGACCAAGGGGGGGCTCCCCGAGGGGTCCTGTGGCGAGGCCGCTGGCGCCGATCTCGCGGTGCGGGCCTGCGCCGCCACCGATGTGCGCGTCCTGGGCATCAACGTGTACGAGTACCAGGCTGGGGACGACGTCTTGCAGAACCAGCTCATCGACCTAGCGACCCGCACCTCCTCCTTCATCGATCTTGACGGGGACGGGGACAGGGACGACCCCGCGGTGCTGTTCGGGAGCTGGGACTGGCCTGTGATCAGCAGCGTGATGGCGGCAGTAAAAGACTTGGCGCGCGACTAGCCATAGAATACGCGCACAGACGCTCGACATCTCGTGACCGAGCGGATTGGGAAACGTACAGAATGGCTTCAGTCGATGTGTCGGTCGCCGAACAGGCTCACCGGGCTGATCTCAGGGGGAGCGATGGGTCGGTTTATCTGGTCAGACATTTACTCTGTGGGGATCCCGGCGATGGATGAGCAGCACCAGCGCCTCTTCGCCATGCTCAACGATCTCCATTTGCATGGCGTCGAGGCGTCGCAGACGGAGCTGGCGCGCACGGTGCTGGATCAGCTATTTGACTACATCGCCGAGCATTTCGCCGCCGAAGAGGCGCTGATGGCAGAGATGGCGTACCCGGCGCTGGAGGAGCACAAGACCACCCACCGGCAGTTTGTCCGGCAGGTGCTCAAGATGAGGAAGCAGGAGCGGCAGGGCAACCTGAATTTCGATGTGCTCCAGGAATTCCTGATGGACTGGCTGGTGCTCCACATCAAGGGGCGCGATCGCGATGGCTATGGCGCGGCGTTGGTCAGTGAGCGCGCTGACACAGCTCCCAGCCTGCTGGAACGCCGCTAGCCGCGGCGAGGTACACCTCGGGGCGCACCGCGCGGAGCGGCAGGGGGGCCTCGAGCTTCCAAACCTCGTCCTGCCAGCGGAGGGGGAGGGTGAGCGCCTGTCGCTCTTGAGCCGGCGCGACGAGCGCGCCCAGATCGCCCGCGGCGCAGGCCACGTCCAGGGTGAGGTGGGCGACGGCCCTGTGCTCACCGGTGAGCTCCACCGCGTCGATGTGATAGTCGCGCACCAACAGCAGGGGGGGCGCCTCGGTCTGGGTGGCGTCCGAGGCCCAGTCCGACAAGGCCGGTGTGGCCCGCATCGACGCCAGATCCAGCGCGTGCCCGGTGAGGCTCAGGGTCATGATCGCGTTGGTGGCGCAGGTGGCGTGGACCTTCATCAGCCCTTCGCCCTGGGGGCCGATGTGTCCGGGGAGCTGCCGACCGGAGAGGGGGTTCGGCTGGGCGCGCGGATCCCACTCCGCCACGAAGGTGTCCAGCTTCCACGCCCGGTGGAGCACCGTGACCTCGCTCCCGTCGATTTGCTCGGTAAAATCCCACTCGTAGTTCTTGGTGCCGTTGAAATAGTGCCCCCGGACCCCCTGCCCGTCCGCGGTGCGCTGCTCCCAGCCCCCGTGCCGTATCCCGCGTACAAAGCGGGCCCTGGTGAGGCCCCCCCGTGGGTGGGCAGCCCACCTGCCATCAGCGGCCCCCTCGGAGTAGGTCCCCTCGGCCAGGAGGGCGCCGTCCTCTTTGTAGAAGCGCGCCTCACCGGTGAGGGCGCCGCCCTGGTAGTAGAGGGAGGCCGCGGTCGCGCCGTCAGGCCAGGTGGCGGTCCAAGCACCCTCTGGTCCGCGCGCGCCCCACAGGCCCTCGGCCTTGGCCCCTCCCGGCCAGCGCACGGTGACAGGCACCTCGCTGGGGAGCGGGCAGCCTTCCACCGCGAGGCCCTCGGTGTCCCAGGAGGGGAAGGTCCACGGGCCCAGCTCCAGCCCTGTGGGGATCGCTGAGGGCCCTGGGAGCGCGCTCAGGGGCGACACCGCGATCAGGCGTTGGGGGGCGCCGTCGGGGCAGAGGTGGGGGTCCGCGGGGAGACCACAGGCGAGGAGGGACGCGAGGGCGAGGAGCATCGGCACACCTTCAGCTGGGGCCCTGTATCGCGTTCCCCACGCACGGGCGGCGCGCGCGGTGGGCAGGAGGTACACTGTGGCGGAACGGGAGGTCTCGGTGAGCGAAGCGACCGGCGGAGCGATCTCGAGGATCCGCTGGCTCGCGCTGGCGGTCTGCGCCCTGCCGTGTGCGGTGGCGCTGCGCCAGCCGGTGGCCCCACCGCCGGTGCTCGTCCCTTCGGCGCCCCCGCAGGTGGAGGTCGCTGAGGTGGCGTTCGTGGCGCCTCAGTCGGCGGGAGCGCTCACGGGGCTGGTGGTGTACCTCTCGGCCGGGCACGGGTGGATCTGGCACCGCTTCGGCGAGGGCTGGCAGCGCCCGGAGGTGGAGGGCCTGATCGAGGACGTGTGGACCGCGGGCTTCGTGTCGGAGCAGCTCGCGCCGGCGCTGGAGCGGGCGGGGGCGGTGGTGCTGACCGCCAGGGAGCGCGATCCGCACAGGGTGTCGGTGCAGGCCGGGGCGCGGGAGGCGGTGATCACCGGTGAGCCGCAGTGGTCGGTGGTGGCTCCAGAGGGCAGGGGGCCGGTGCCCCTCGCCAGCTCGCTGGAGCGGCGCGAGGCGGCGGTAGTGCCTGGAGGATCGGCCAGGTGGGGCCTGTCCCTCCCCGCGTCTGGCTCGGTGGAGGCCTACCTGTGGTGGGGCGCTGGCTCAGAGTGTGGGGCGGCGGTGGAGGTCGAGCTGTCGGGCCCCGACGGGGTGCAGCGGCAGCGGCTCGATCAGCGCGTGCACGGCGAGGCCTGGTGGCCGCTCGGGGCGGTGCGCGGCCTGGAGGGCGACGCGGTGGAGGTCTCGCTCCGCGCCGCGCCAGGAGAGGCCCTCTGCCTTGGGGGAGTGCGGCTGGGGGGCGGTGAGATCGAGGCCTGGGACGCGCGCGCCCGCCAGGTCAGGGTCGCGAGGGCCTACGACCTAGCCGCCCTCCACGTGCTCCCCGCCATGGGGGCCCCCTGGTGGAGCGGCGCGGGGGGCAAGGGGCTCGATGGCGACGCGACCCGGAGGGCCAGGTGGGCAGCGTGGGCTCACCCGGAGGGGGAGGAGGCGGTCTACCTGTCGATCCACTCGGACGCTGGGGGTGGCAGGGGCACCGCGGTGGTGATCCGAGAGCGCCCGCGTGGTCCTGCGGATCAGGGGGTGGCGCGCGGCTCGCTGGAGGTGGCGCGGGCGGTGCGCAGGGGCCTGGTCGGCGCGGTCCGAGGCCGGCGCGCGGCCTGGTGGCGGGACCGCGGGGTGGTGGTGGACGATCTGGCGGAGCTGGACCCTGTGCACAACGGCGAGATGCCCGCGGTGCTGATCGAGGTGGGCTTCCACGATCGTGCGGACGAGGCCGCGCTGCTCCGAGAGCGCACCTTCCAGGAGCTGGCCGCCGACGGGGTCGTCGCGGGGCTGGCCCGCTGGAGGGGCGGGGCGCTGCCGCCTGGGCCGCCGGTGCTGCGGGTCGAGGAGGGCGCGCTGTGGTGGGAGGCGGCCCTGCCGGGGACCCCCTGGGGCCCGGTTGACACATGGCAGCTGAGGTGGCAGCAGGGCGGCCGGTGGACCCCACCGCTCGCGGTGGGGCAGCCCCCGGTCCAGCTCCCTCGGGGGGTAGAGGCGGTGGAGGTGCAGGGGTTGGGCCAGGGGGGGCTCGGGCGCCCGGCGCAGCTGCAGCTCAGCGGGGGGCACTAGGCCCGGTCCAGTGGGGTGATCTCGCCTGCGCCGTCCCTGTCTTCCAGCGCACGCACCAGGTGCAGGCCAGGCGAACGGCGCTGAGGGGGTGTCCGCGGAGGTCCCAGCGAAATATGTCTTCGGACGGTTCAACACAGGAGCTCTTATGCGTCTCGTCCTGGCTCTCTTCCTCCCCCTCGCCCTGATGGGCTGCCGCAAGACCGAGGAGGAGGAGCCTCCTGCAGACGGGGACGGGGACGGCTTCAGCGCCCTAGAGGACTGCGATGACGCGGACCCCGCCGTGTTCCCAGGGGCGATGGAGCGCTGTGACGGCGTGGACCAGGACTGCGACGGCGCCGTCGACGAGGAGGCTGAGGACGCCGGCACCTGGTTCTTGGACGCGGACGGTGACGGCTACGGCAACCCTGGGGTCACGCGCTCGGAGTGCACCGCGCCCGACGGCTATGTGGTGGCCGCAGGGGACTGTGACGACGGCGACGCGGACTTCCATCCAGGCGCGGCGGAGAGCGACTGCACCGATCCCGCCGACTACAACTGTGACGGGTCGGTCGGCTACGTGGACGGGGACGGGGACGGCTTCCCGGCCTGTCAGGACTGCGACGACGCCCTCGCGGCGGTCAGCCCGGCAGCGCTGGAGGCGTGCGACGGCGTAGACAATGACTGTGACGGCGCGGTGGACGAGGCGGGGGCCTCGGGTGAGCTCACCTGGTACTCGGATGACGATCAGGACAGCTACGGGGATCCCCTCGACGCGCGCCGGGCCTGCGAGGCCCCCGCTGGCTATGTCGCCGACAACCGGGACTGCAACGACAGCTCCGACGCCGCTCACCCAGGGGGTGTGGAGGTCTGTGATCGCCTGGACAATGACTGCTCCGGTGACGTGGACGACAACGCGGTGGACGCCGCGACCTGGTATGCCGACGGGGATCGGGACGCCTTCGGCAACCGGGCGGTGGCGGTCCGGCTCTGTGAGGCGCCCGTAGGCTTCGTGGGTGACGCGACCGACTGCGACGACGCGGACGCCGCGACCTGGCCAGGCGCCCCAGAGCGCTGCGACGGTCGCGACAACGACTGTGACACCCAGGTGGATGAGGACGTGACCGAGGCCTTCTTCAAGGACTCGGACCGCGACGGCTTCGGGGACGCGGCGGAGTCCTTGCAGGCGTGCGAGGCGCCAGCGGGCTTCGTCAGCGACGCGACCGACTGCGATGACCTCCACGCGGCGGTCCACCCTGGGGCGGGGGAGGTCTGCGACGCGCTGGACAATGACTGCGACGCGCAGGTGGACGAGGGCGTCACCGCTCCCTTCTTCCGTGACGCCGATCGCGATGGCTTCGGCGACGCCGCCGACTCCCTGAGGGCTTGCGAGGCCCCGGTGGGCTACGTCAGCGACGCGACCGACTGTGACGACCTCCACGCCGCGTCCCACCCTGGGGCCGCTGAGATCTGCGACGCGCTGGACAACGACTGCGTCGGTGGGCCGGACGACGGCCTGGACAAAGACTGGTTCGTCGACACGGATGGGGACGGCTTCGGCCACTCCGCCTTCCGCGTGGTCGCCTGTGAGGGCCCCGCGGGCTTCGTCCAAGACGGTACCGACTGCGATGATCGGCAGGCCCTCGTCAACCCGGGCATGACCGAGGTCTGCAATGGCATCGACGACGACTGCGACCTGGCGGTGGACGACGACGACCCATCCCTCGACGTGACGACCGCCACCCACAGGTATAACGACCGGGACGGGGACGGGTACGGCGACCCGCTCGATGCGGAGCTGACCTGCGCCGGGACCCCCGGCTACGTGCTCGACGACACCGACTGCAACGACGACCCCGCCTTCAGCCTGGACGCGCTCACCGCCGCCGACGTCCACCCCTCGGCCTCGGAGACTTGGTACGACGGCCTGGACCAGGACTGCCTGGGCGGCTCGGACTACGACCAGGACGGCGATGGCTACGACGCCGCCGACTACGGCGGTCTGGACCAGCTAGACACCGACGCCTCGTGCTGGGACGACTGCCGTGACGGCTCGTCCCAGGCGCAGGCCTCGCCGAGCTGTGGCGATCTCCTGGACACCTACGGTCAGACCTCGGACGGCTCCTACTGGATCGATCTCACCGACGATGGCGACCCCTCTGACGCGATCCTGGCCTGGTGTGACATGACCGGCGGGGGCTGGACCTGGGCCGCTGAGGGGGAGCCCTTCGCGCTGAACTACACGGGTGTGGTCCAGCAGATCACCGCGCCGGATCGACCCACCAGCTACCTGTTCACCCTCTACGGCGGTTCGGGAGGGAACGGCTACTACAGCACCCACGGCGGTGTCGGCGGAGTCGCCTGGGGCGAGGTCGACGCGGCGCCGGGTGAGACCCTCTACGTCTATGTGGGCGGCAAGGGCACCGACGCCGGCTATCAGGACGCGGACACCGCCAACACCAGGTATGGTGGCTGGAACGGCGGCGGGCGGGGGACCCGCGGAGGATCGGGCGGGGGCGGCGCGACGGACGTCCGCTTGGCGCTGGGCGACCTGTCCTCGAGGGTGCTGGTGGCGGGGGGCGGGGGTGGCTGCGGCTTCAACTCCTGCGTGTACGCCGGTGGCGCCGGCGGAGGCGCCGCGGGCGACGCCGGGGCGGGCACCGCGGGCTATCTGGGGGGCGGCGGCGGGACCCAGAGCGCGGGCGGCGTGTCTCCGGCTCAGCCCACCTACTGCAACGGCGCCTTCGGGCAGGGCGCCAACAACTACCAGGACAACGACGAGGGCGGCGGTGGTGGCGGCTGGTACGGCGGCGCCGCCTGTGGGCACGACAACTGCGCTGCGGGCGGGGGATCTTCCTACTTCGGTGGGGTCGATCGGGCTGGGGGCACCGCCACCGGCGCCGCGCCGCGCGGCCAGGGCCGGGCCGAGTACGTGTTCCGGTAGGGGGCCAGACGCCTCCGGAGGGGACGTCTGGCTGGCGGCAGCAGCTCGGCGCGCTCGTTGTGGGGGGCGCTGGGGCACCGCGGGCGGAACGGGGGCCTGCTCCGGCTCCGCTGCGGCTCAG
>JAFGVK010000048.1 GCA_016938035.1 Deltaproteobacteria bacterium
CACGCACCCCCGAGATCGCCGCACCCCTGTGCGCGCCCCCTTCCGCACCAGCGGCCCCGCGCTTCGCGCAGGTCGGCGCGCGGTGGCCGGAGCGCGAGCGCCCTCTCAGGCCGGCCGCCCGTCGCGCCCCGCCTGCCTGCGACCTGAGAGGAACCGCACCGAATCCCGAGCCACCGCCTGCCGAACTCCCCGCCCACCGGTCCGAGGCCAAAAATAGCAATCACGTTTCATCCCTTGGAATCGCGAAGGTTTCGCCAACCATCCCCCACAAGCCCTCGATACCCTTGACCCCATCGCCTGCGCTCCGATAGCGTATCGGGCGGAGTCATCGAAGTGACCGAACCAGTGCTGCAGACCGACACCTCACGTGCCCTCTGGACCGCCACCCGTGGCGGCTTCACTGGAAGACTCTCCCTGCCCGCTTCCAGCGACAGCATCTGCGTGATGCTGATGGGCGGTGAGATCATCGCCGCGGAGGCCCCCAACGACATCCCCTCCCTGCTGGGGAGGCTGGCGCGAGAGGGGCACCTGTACGGCAAGTTCGCGCGAGATCTGCTCGAGCAGTGGCAGCGCGGCACCTACATCATGGACTCCCTCAGTCAGGCGCTGGGCCCCGAGTACCTCGATCACGTGCTGATGGAGCGGTTCAAGGAGAACCTCCGGATATTCCTTGGCAACGCGTATCCGCCGGTGATCGCTGAGGACACGGCCCTCTTCCCGGTCAACATGCAGCTCGGCCTGAACACCGAGGCGCTGATCCGCGACTGCTCGGAGGACTGGCTCCTCGCCCACGAGATCGACGGCCAGGCCGATGTCATCGCGGGCTCTGTGCCCCCTGGACAGGAGCTGGAGGTCCGGCTGACCATGATGGCGAGCGATCCCATCGCCATCCACGACCTGCTCCCCTATGCCTACCTGGAGCCCACCGCGGCGCGCGCGCTGGTGGCGCGGCTGCTGCGCCAGGACAAGCTCGCCTACGCGCTAGAGGAGCTGGGCGAGGCCGCGCTGGAGGAGCTGGAGGACGCCGCGCTAGAGGAGCTCCCCGGCGAGGACCGGGCGCCAAGCGACGAGCTGGACGACTCCGAGGCCCTCACAGAGGTGCACGGGGAGCCGGAGGAGGTGGTGTGGGGCCTCTCGGACGGGGCGGACGCCGGTGAGGACTGGACGGGCGAGAGCGAGCTCCACGAGGAAGAGGAGCTCGACGCCTTCGGTGACTACGACGAGGACCGCGGCTCGACCGGCGACGGCACCTTCACCACCGACAACCACAACCTCGACCGGGTAGAGGTCGCAGCGGAGAACGTGCTCGATCCGGCCTCCGAGGACCGCCCCATCGTCGACGAGGTGCAGCGCAGCGAGGTCTACCTCTCCGACGACGTGATCCAGATCGAGGAATTCGACGAGGAGGAGCCCGAGCGCCCTGTGCAGGCACCGCAGGCCCCACCCGAGGACGACGAGGTCATCGAGGCGGACGAGGGCCCCAGGGCCAGCTTCGGCGCCCCCCCCCTCGCAGAGGACGAGGCCGAGGCCAAGATCCAGGTCGCCAACGAGGTGCTCCACTCCTTCGTCAAGGCCTTCGACAGCGCCCACGGATCCGGCGGCGGGCGGGCCCACCTGCAGATCCTGGTCGACGGCAGCCCCTCCAAATTCAAGGACCTGTTCCGCGACGTGCCCGTGCACGACGACGGCACCCTCTCCTCGCGGGTGGTGATGCGCAACCTCCGGTTCCGGCCGGTCACAGAGCACCGCCGCAGCCTCAACGACGCGCTCGCCGACCTGATCGAGCGCTCGCTCTCCATGGCCGCGGATGACCTGCCCGACGACGAGTTCGACGCCATGTACGAAGAGGTCGCGGGGTATCGGCAGCGCCTGGGGCTGTGATGCCCTCCCGGCACCGTATCGCTGGCGGCCATGATCATCAGTTGGCCCAAGGTCTGGGCACCGCTTGCCGTGCAGGCGGAGGGCGAGGGTGCTGCCAGCGCGCTGAAATCCGAACTTCCGACGGCCACAGGGCCGCCGCCAAGGGGGCTGCGCCCTCCTTCGCAGCCACCGTTGGGGCCGGGGACTGCCTCCCCCCCAAGCGCCCCCCTGCTGGGGGCTCGCCGCCCCCTTTCCCCCTGCGTGATCGGGCGCTACGTCCCGTGCCGGAGGCCCCCCCCAGGACCCATCTGGGCGAAGCGATGATCGAGGCCATCGCTCGCCTCCCGGCGCGTGTCCTTGTTCCTCCGCGCGTCGCGTACAGAAGCACACTTCCTCCCGAGGGAACGGCAGCGACACGCCGACATTCCTGGCGACCCGGTGCCCGTCTGCACGCCGGGAGATGCGACGAGCAGATTCACCCGTTGGTTCCGTTGAAATATGTTAGTTCGTCCTGTGAGACTGTCCGGATGATGGATCGGTCTCCCCTCCCTGCCCACGAGATCGGCCCGCAGCGCCTCGCGGCGGGGGCCTTGGCCGCGCGAGATCGCCGCGCGCCGGCCTCCCCCTCCCTGGGGACGCGCCGGGTCCGCACGCCGCGCGCCTCCCGGCCCCCAGCGGGCGCGGTGTGACCGGATGCGCCGCTACCTGATCGGCACCGGCGTGGCCCTGCTCAGCTTCGCGCTGAGCCGCGCCGTGCGGGGAGAGCCAGGCGACGACGAGGTCCCCGCCGAGGAGGCGCCCACAGCCGCAGGGCAAGTGGACAGGATCTCGGTCGGCAGCCTCCCCGCTGCGCTGGTGGAGCTCGCCAGCGCGGTGCGCGCTCAGCCGATCGCCGCCAGGATGGAGGCGGTCTCCCGCCCGATGTTGGGGCAGCCCTACCGCTCGGATCCCCTCGGCGAGGGGGAGGGCTACGACCCCGATCCTCCCGCCCGCTACGACGTGTGGGACTGCCTCACCTTCGTCGAGGAGGTGCTCGCCCTGTCGCTCGCGGGAGACCCCGCCCACGCCGCGTCGGTCCGGACCAGCCTGCGCTACGGGGACCGCACCCCGTCCTACGCCACCCGCCATCACTTCATGGAGCTCCAGTGGCTGCCCGAGGCCCAAGCCCAGGGCTGGCTGGTGGACACCACCCGCACCTACGGGGCGGTGCAGCGGATGCGACGCGAGGTCCACCGGGGCACCTGGGACAGCTGGAGCCGCCGGAGCCTGTTCGCCCTCACCGATGCGCAGCTCCCCCTGGGGACCATGCACCTGGACGTGCTCTCCATCGACGAGGCCCTGCGCGTGGTGGACCAGCTCCGACCCGGGAGCGTGCTCCTCACCGTGCGCCAGGACCGCGCCTGGGTGCCGATCTGGACCACCCACCTGGGCTTCCTGATCCCCGCGGAGCGCCCCACGGTCCGCCACGCCACCAGGATGCAGGCGCGGGTGGTGAAGGACCACTCCCTCACCTGGTACCTGGAGCACCTGCGGACATACACCAACTGGCCGGTGGCGGGGGTGGCGGTCTTCGAGCCCCGCGAGCAGGGTCCCCGGCTCTCAGCCCTCCCGCAGGGCCGCGATCAGGGCGTCCCCACCGAGCTCCAAGCGCCCAAGCGCTAGGGCCAGGGCCCTCCCCTCCCCCGGGAGCAGCGCCAGCAGCTCAGCGGGGTCCCCCCGCCGCGCGGCCTCGGGCAGCGCGCGCGCGAGGCGCTGGAGCGCGTCCACCGGGACCCTGGCGGGGAACACCGCAGCCCAGTCCGGCAGCGCCACCCCGACCCGCCTCAGCGCCCCCCTGGCCAGGGCCCAGGCGAGGTGATCGGCCCGCTCCTGGGCGCCGGGGCCCAGGGCCTCGGCGTAGATCTTGGCGCGCGGCTCGGTGCCCGAGGGGCGGATCCACACCGCCGCGCCTCCCTCCAAGACGAAGCCGAGCTGATCCCGAGAGGCGGCTGCGGTCCCGGAGGTCACCGGCCCTAGTGGTCCGGCGTTATCGAGCAGATCGACGAGATCTACCACCGCGACGCCCCCCACCGCGGCGGGGGGGTCCAGGCGCAGCGCCTCCATCATCGCCGCGATCCGCGCCCTGCCCTCCGCCCCCGGCAGGGCGAGGGGCCGGAGCGCCCAGCCCGCGCCACCCCAGGGGGCGATCAGGCGCTCCAGCACGTCGACCAGGGTCTCACCCCTGGCCCGCGCCTCGCTGGCCGCCTCCGCGAGGTACAGCGCGGCCCCCGCGGCGTCCTTGTCGCGACAGGCGGGGGTGATCAGCGCCCCGTAGGACTCCTCCACCGCGAGGAGGAAGCCGGCCTCCCCCCGGGCCTCGATCAGGCGGCCCAGGTACTTGAAGCCCACCGGGCTGTGGTCCTCCACCGCCACCCCGTGCTGGCGCGCGAGGGCGCTCACCAACCGGGTGGTCACCGCGGTGCGCGCGATCCACCGCCCCTCACCCGAGGTGTGGCGCAGCGCGTGGTCGGTGAGCAGCAGGGCGATCGCCTGACCGGAGAGGCGCACCCAGCCGGTGGGGGTCAGCGCTGCGGCGCCCAGCCGATCGGCGTCGGGGTCTGAGGCCATCACCAGCCGCACCCCCAGCCTCGCGGCCAGGGCGACCCCCTCGTCGAGCGCCTCGGGAGACTCGGGGTTGGGCGCGCGGTGCGGCACGGTGGGGAAGGCCCCGTCCGGCCGACACTGATCGGGGTGGCGGTGAACGGCGAAGCCGGCGCGCTCCAGCACCTCTGCCACCGTGCCCGCGCCGACCCCGTGCAGGGCACTAAACACCAGCGGCTCTCCCCGCCAGGGCCCCAGGGAGCGCGCCACCAGGTGGCGCTGGTAGTCCTCACGGAGGGCGGGCGGCAGGGGGGCGATCCACCTCCGCGCCGCGCCAGGCGCGAGCTGGAGGGGCTCCAGCCCCACCGATCCGGCGATCTCCTCATCCTCGGGCGGGAGCACCTGGCCCCCCAGGGCGTCGTAGAGCTTCAGGCCGTTGTCGTCAGGGGGGTTGTGGGAGGCCGAGACATACAAACCACCGCTCGCCCCCAGCGCCCTCACCGCGTGTGAGAGCTCGGGGCTGGCGAGGAAGCGGTCGTCGCCCTCTCGCTGGAGGTAGGAGCGCACCCCGTGGGCCGCGTAGACCCTGGCCGCCTGCGCCGCCAGATCCCTGCTGCTCAGGCCGAGCAGCGCGCCGGCCCGCCCCCCGAAGCGGCCGCCCTGGTCGAGGAAGCGCCGCACGTCGTAGGCGATCGCCACCGCCGGTGCCGCGTGGCGCGAGGCGAGCCACCTGGCGTGGCCGTCGATGGCGCGCCGGACCGTCCAGGGGTTCACCCTGTTCGGACCCACCCCCACCTGCCCCCGAAGGCCGCCGGTCCCGAAGGGGAGCTGGCGCGAGAAGCTGTCGAAGAGCTCGGCGGGATCCAGGTCGAGCAGCGCCTCGATGGCCTGGTGGCTCCAGACCAGCTCCGCCTCAGCCAGCCAGCGCTCGAGGCGCAGCAGCCCCGCCTCGGCCTGCCCCCGCGGGAGAGGCAGCGCCGAGAAGGCCGCTTCCGCCCGCCCTAGCACCTAACGAGGCCGGGACATGCCGCGGTCCTGGGGCGCGGGCTCATCGGCCGGGACCGCGAGCTCACCGCCCTCCACCGGACGCTGCGTCCCGCGCGCAGGGGGCGCCGCCTCCGCCGCCCGCATCTGCTCCGCGACCCGCTCCGCCTCGCGGATGCGGAACTGCAGGGTGGAGACGTACTTGCGGGCCCTGCCGTTGGCCAGGCTCACCGCGGCCTTCTTCGCCCACTCCAGCGCGCCCTCGAGGTCGCCGCCCACCTCCAGCGCCAGGGCCATGTTGAACTCGGCCTTGCCGCGAATCTTCGGGTCTGCGGCCTTGGCGGCCAGGGTCCACAGGGCCACCGCGCCCTCCCAGTCCTGCGCCTTGACGTAGTTCTTGGCCTCCTTGAGCCTGGGGCTGCCGCCGCCGTAGTAGGCCCGGCGCTGCCAGACGTAGGTGGGCGCGATCCGCATCCCGTACCCCACACCCGCGTCGCGTCCCAGGTCCAGCACGGTGAAGGCGCGGGAGGGCAGCTTGTCGGTCGCCTCGCGCCTGCTGGCCCCCTCCTCCTCCCAGGTGTTGGTGTAGGCGTGGTCGCGCACGTCGTCCAGCACGCGCTCCTCGCTCACGTCGTAGACCCGCCACGCGGCCAGCACCCTGGTCTCGCGGCTGGCGACGTGCTTCTGGGTGGTGGTCCCGTTGGTGGTCTGGGTCTCTACCCTGTGGTCGACGAAGGAGTCGGAGTCGAAGGCCTCCAGCGCCACGATGGCGTCGGCGTTCACGTTGCGGGCCAGGCGGCGGGCCGCGTTCCAGCCAAGCTCCCGGTCCCAGATCGAGGACTCCACCGCCTGGTTGTCAGCGCTGATGATCACCACCTCAAACCGGGGCGAGTCGCGCAGCACCTGAGTCAGGCCGCCCATCGCCTCGCGGGCGCCGTCGCGGTCCTCGAGGATCCCCTCGCCGGTGATCGCGGCCTCCAGGGTGCCGAGGATCTGCTGCCCAGCCCCGGTGGGGGCGCTGCGATCCACCACCGCGAGGGTGTGGATCGTCGCGGGCAGCGCCACGTCCGCGGGGCGGAGCATCTGCACGCTCACCTTGGGCGCGCAGGCGGTGAGCAGGAGGACAGGGACGGTCAGCAAGGCAAGCGCTCGCATGGGAGCTCCTCATAAAGGAAGGGGTGTTGTGGGTGCCCTTTTAGCACAGCCGCGCCGCGCAGGGGCTCGCACTGGCAGCGAGACGCGGTGAGGCGCGATCCATTCACCGCAGCTCCACCGCGAGCGCGAGACGGCGCGCCCTAGCGGATCAGGCGGGCGGCCAGGATCCAGGCGTCCTCTCCTGGCCAGGGACCGGCACCGCCCAGACAGGGTGCGCAGCCCTCGCAGGGGAGGTACTCCACCTCGGTCCAGTCCTCGACCAGCGCCACGGGCCCCGCGCCCCCCAGCACTGCGCCCTCCGCGTCCAGGAGCTGGAGGGTGAAGCGCGGCCCAGCGACAGGTTCCAGCCCGGTGAGGGCGAAGCGCCCGTCGGCCGCCCCCATCGTCCGGGCCACCCCAGCCTCGACGCAGAGGCGGGCGAGGACGGGCTCCTCTGGCAACGCGCCGAGCACGTCCACCTGTAGATCGGCGGCGACGTGCTCCGTGCGGGCGCAGGCCGCGAGGGCGATCAGTCCAGAGGCGAGAAATCGGCCCACAGGAGCTTCCACTGGTCCTCCTCCGAGGCGAGCTGCCAGGAGACGATGTTCCAGCCGGTGATCGCCCACCAGGTCCCCGCAGGCCAGACGTCCCCGGTCGCGCTCACCTCCAGCCGGACGCAGCTGTCCCACTCCTCGGTCCACAGCACCGGGCAGTCCTCGATGGTGACGAAGCGCGAGGTGTAGGTCCTGCCCACGGACTCAGTGACCACCTCGGTGCCCGCCACCATGTGATCGCCCGCGAGGAGCACCGGCGGGTCGAAGGTCACCTGCCCGTCCGTCGGGGACTCGTAGGACCACAGCAGCACCCCGCGGGTGCCATCGGCGCTCATCTCGTAGCGCCGGATCAGCGCCCCCTGCTCGCAGGCAGCGCCAGCGGAGAGGCAGTCCGCGGTCTGCTCCACGGTGAAGATCTTGGTGTGGCCGTCCTCGTCGAGGCGAAAGCCGGTGTCGAGGTCCGCGACCAGCTTGTAGGGGACGTCCGGGTTGGTGCTGGTAAATTCCCACACCCGCTCGCCGTCAAAGGGGAAATATCCGTCCATCGCGTGGCCGGAGTAGGTGTAGGTGTCCCCTCCACAGCCCGAGAGGGCCGCCGCAGCGGTCAGGAACAGGGTCCAGCGGGTCATCGACAGCCTCCTCGACTAGGGTCTGAGCGGTCTGCAAGATAACAAACCCTCGCGCGATCCGCGGCCCATTGCGGGTACAATGCGCCGACCTCTCTCGACAGGAGACAGCATGCGTATCCTCGGACTCTTCGGGCTCCTCGCCCCTACCGCAGCCTGGGGCGCCACCCTGGACGTGTGCACCTCGTGCACCTACACCTCGGTGCAGGGCGCGGTGGACGCGGCGGGCAGCGGTGACACGGTGCGGATCGCCGCGGGAAGCTGGACCGGCGCGGTCGCCATCCAGGGCAAGAGCCTCACCGTCCAGGGCGCGGGGCAGGGGCTGACCACCCTCACCGGCAGCGGGAGGGTGTTCGGCGTCGACAGCTCCTCGCTCATGGTCGAGGGGCTGACCGTGCTGGCGGTCTCTGGCAGGGCGGTGGAGATCCGAAATTCGGCCGTGCAGCTCTCGGACGTCGAGGTGGCAGGGGGCTCTGGCGGCGACGGCGCGGGGATGCGGCTGGTGAGCTCGGACGTGATCGCCGCGGGCATGCTGTTCCACGACAACAGCGCGGGCACCGGTGAGGGCGGAGGGGTCGGCGGGCACATCGCGGTGGAGCGCGGGAGCGCCCTGCTGCTCCAGAGCAGCGTGCTGCGCGACGGCGAGGCGCTGCTGGGGGGCGCCATCGCGGTGAGCGAGGCGGTGCTGGAGGTGGACGGCTGCACCTTCACCGACAACCGCGCGGTGGGGAGCGCCGGGTGGTTCGGGGCCGACGGCGAGGGTGGCGCGATCTACGCCGACAACGCGTCCCTGAACCTGACCGAGAGCGGCTTCTCCGACAACGCGGCGGAGCAGGGCAGCGGCGGGGCCCTGTCGCTCCAGGACACCGACCTGGAGCTGACGGACTGCGATCTGTCCGGGTCCATCGCCACGGCCGACGGTGGGGCGCTGATCGCTCGCGGGGGCTGGCTGGAGGCGACGGGCCTCTCTGTCGACGGGAGCACGGCCACCGGCAGGGGCGGCGCCCTCTTCCTGCGCGACGACGCGGGCATCAGCGTGGTCGGCGGCAGCTTCTCCGACAACCGGGCCGCGGGAGGCTACTTCAGCGCTGGCGGCGCCCTCTACCTGCAGGACGGGGGGGCGACCCTGTCCCAGGTCAGCTTCTCCCGAAACAGCACCTCAAACAGCGGCGGCGCCCTCTACCTGCAAGACGTGGGGTGGGCGGAGGTCAGCGAGGCCACCTTCGGCGACAACCTCGCAGACGCTCACGGGGGAGCGATCTTCGAGGGCGGCACCTCCGAGCTGGAGCTCCGCCGCGTCTCGCTCAGCGGGAACCGGGCGGGGAACAACGGCGGCGCCATCCGCTGGAACGCCTCCTCCGGCGGGGCCGGCTACCTCTCGCTCGAGGGCTGCGATCTCAGCGACAACGAGGCCGTCAACTACGGCGGCGCCATCGCCATCAACACCGGCGCGATGTTCAGCAGCGCCGACAGCGACTTCATCGGCAACACCGCCGCTCAGGGCGGCGCGGTCTCGGTCTACGGCGTCGACGGGGTCGAGGTGCTCCGCTCCCACTTCTGCGGCAACAGCGCCGACGATGAGGGCGGCGCCCTCCGCCTCAGCAGCGCGGGCGGCGGCTGGGCGACGATCTCCAGCACGGTCTTCTCCTCCAACGCCTCGGCCGCCGACGGGGGTGCGGTGTGGGCCGACAGCGACGTGGGGTGGATGGACCTGACCAACGACGATTTCCTGGGGAACCAGGCCCGCCACGGGGCCGCGCTCTACGCGGTCACCGCCCACACCTTCACCAACAACCTCATCGCCTGGAGCGTGGGGAGCGCGGTCTCCATCAACACCCCCGCCCGCACCCCCAGGGTGGACATCTACTACTCGGACTTCTGGTCCAACCCAGGCGGCAACACCGAGGGCAACCCCCGCCTCCGGGACGGGGTCTTCTACGCCGACCCGGCGCTGGTCTCGTACAGCGGCAGCTGCCTGAGCGACGACTACCGCCCCACCTTGGGCTCGCCCCTGGTGGACGCGGGCTCCCCCTCGATCCTCGATCTGGACGGCTCGGTCTCCGATGTAGGGGCCTACGGGGGGCAGAGCGCAGACCCCGCGCTCTATCAGGACCTGGACGGGGACGGCTGGACCGGCCTCCACGACTGCGATGACGGCGACCCCGCCGTGAACCCCGACGCGGCCGAGGTCTGGTATGACGGCGTCGATCAGGACTGCGACGGCGGCTCCGACTTCGACGCAGACGCCGACGGCTACGACAGCGCCGCCTTCGGCGGGCTCGACTGCGACGACGACCACGGCGGGGTCAACCCCGGCGCGGCGGAGGTCTGGTACGACGGCGCCGATCAGGACTGCGACGGCGGCTCGGACTTCGACGCAGACGCCGACGGCTACGACAGCGCGGCCTACGGCGGGGACGACTGCGACGACACAGCGCGCGCGGTGTACCCTGGCGCGGCGGAGGTCTGGTATGACGGCGTGGACCAGGACTGCGACGGCGGCTCCGACTATGATCAGGACGCCGACGGGCACGACAGGCCCCACAGCGGCGGCGGCGACGACTGCGATGACACCGACGACTCCGTGTACGCCGGTGCGGTAGAGGTCTGCGACGGCGTCGATCAGGACTGCGACGGGATCGTGGATGACAACCCGGTGGGGGCGCCCACCTGGTACGCCGACCGCGACGGGGACGGCTACGGTGTCGCGGGAGACACGGTGCAGGCCTGCGCCGCCCCCGCGGGCTACGCGGCCTCGGTGGGGGACTGCGATGACGCAGACGCCGACGTCTCCCCTGGCGCCCCCGAGTCCTGCGATGGCGCCGACAACGACTGCGATGGCGCGGTGGATGAGGCGGGGGCCCTGGGCGGCACCCCTTGGTACCAGGACGCGGACGGAGACGGCTTCGGCGCCGACGAGCCGGTGCTCCAGTGCGCCCCGCCGGGCTCCGGCTGGCTCGACAGCAGCGGGGACTGTGACGACACCAGCGCGGCGATCCACCCGGGCGCCGACGAGACCTGCGACGAGGTGGACCAAGACTGTGACGGGCAGATCGACGAGGACGCCATCGATCCCCTCACCTGGTACGCCGACGGCGACGGAGACGGGTACGGGGCCCCGGGGGACACGGCGGAGGGCTGCACACCGCCTGCGGGCTTCGGCGCCTCGGACGGCGACTGCGACGACGAGGACCCGGGCGTCCACCCGGAGGCCGACGAGGTCTGTGACGGCGCGGATCAGGACTGTGACGGGCAGATCGACGAGGACGCGGTAGACGCCGGCACCTGGTACCTGGACGCGGACGGCGACGGCTACGGCGACGAGGCGGCCGGGGTGCTCTCCTGCGACGCGGTGGACGGCCGCATCGAGCTGGGCGGGGACTGCGACGACGACGACGACGAGGTGAACCCCGAGGCCGATGAGCGCTGCAACGAGCACGACGACGACTGCGACGGCGAGCTCGACGAGGACGCGGTGGACGCCCACGACTGGTATCCCGACGGCGACGGCGACGGGTGGGGCGCCGAAGGGGAGCCGCTGCGCTCCTGCGCGCAGGTAGAGGGCTACGCCTACCTGCCCGGCGACTGCGACGACGCAGACGCCGCCTTCCACCCAGAGGCCCCAGAGCGCTGTGAGGAGCCCCTGGTCGACACCAACTGCGACGGCTCGGTGGGCGACGCGGACGCAGACGGCGACGGCACCATCGCCTGCGACGACTGCAACGACGCAGACGCCGAGGTCCACCCCGGCGCCGAGGAGCTGTGGTACGACGGGCTGGACCAGGACTGCAGCGGCGGCTCGGACTTCGACGCCGACCTCGACGGCTACGAGGTGAACACCTGGGGCGGCGACGACTGCGACGACACCGACGCCACAGTGTCCCCCGAGGCCGCCGAGGTCTGGTACGACGGGGTCGACCAGGACTGCGACGGCGGCTCCGACTACGACCGGGACGGCGACGGCTTCGAGGGGGCCGACGACGGCTCTGGAGACGACTGCGACGACCAGGCCCCCGCGGTCTACCCTGGCGCAGACGAGGTCCCCGACGATGGGATCGACCAGGACTGCGACGGCGGCGACCTGATCACCGACGCGCCCATCAACGAGCAGGTCGGCGTGAAGGGCGGCTGCGGCTGCGCCTCTGGCGGCCCCCTGCCCAGCGCCTGGGCGCTGGCGGGCCTGCTGGGCCTAGCGCTGCGGAGGCGACGGGCCTGAGACCCACTCCAAGCCGGCGGGATCGGGTCGCGCGGCGCGCGCCCGGAGGGCTCCGTCGGTGGGCTCTGACCCGAGAGAGGCCGCGTCGGCGCGCCCCTCTCCACGCCCCGCCGGCAAACGCTATCACGGTTCTTCCATACCTTTCGGAGCGGCCCTGCGCTCGTCCTCCTCGCCGGCGGCGGGGACGGCGCCCCCCTGGGCCGCGCTCCCGGGGAGCACCGATGGGCTGGCCCCTCGACGCGTGTCCTTGTTCCCACGCTCGTCGCGCACCAAAGCACGCTCTCTCCCCAGGGAACAGCGGCTTCACGCCGACAGGCCTAGCGACTCGGCGCCCGTTGACCGTCTGGAAGCTTCGACGAGCGCCTTCGTCTGACTGTTCCTATGGAAGGATGAAGCGATTCTCGGGAGCCTGTCCGGCTGGTGGACCGGTGCGCTCCCGGGAGCGCGGGCGCTCAGGCCCCGCTCAGCAGCGCGCTCATCTTCCCATGCAGGGCCCGCTCGTCCTCTAGCCTGCCCAGCAGCTTGAGCTGGTGGCGGGCGTGCTGCCCCGCGAGGCGGAGGGTGTTCACCCAGCGCTCCTGATAGGCCGCGTCCGCGATCAGGAGCAGCAGGGCCACCACGTCCTGATCCACGTACTTGTCTAGCCCTAGCTCCGCCGCGGACCACAGCCAGCGGTAGGTGGAGTCCTCGTCTCCCCGCTGCGCGAGCATCGCCGCGACCACCAGGCGGTAGGGCGCCCAGAGCCAGTGCTCGGGGATGCGCTGGAGGAAGTGGGCGGTCTGGCTCGCCTGCTCGTGCAGGGCGTCGAGGTCGCCGCGCTCCAGGGCCACCATCGCCAAGCCGAGGCTCGCGAGCACCGCCCCGTCGAAGGACCGGATCTTGCGGGCCCAGCGCAGGTGCTCCTCGTACAGGGGCGCGGCCTTGCCCACGTCGCCCATCGCCCTGCTCAGCTCGGCCAGGCTCAGGCGCGCGTCCATGACCACGGGGGTGGCCCCCAGGCCCTCGGCGATCTGCAGCGCCTCCCTCACCTGCTCCAGCGCCTGGTCCAGCGCCCCCTGCTGCCGATCCACCGCGGCGAGGCCCAGCAGCACCCGCGCGTAGCCCAGGCGGTCGCCCAGCTCGAGGAAGTCCTCCCCCGCCTCGGCGTACAGCTCCTCCGCCACCTTGAATTCCCCCGCGTGGCGCGAGAGGAAGGCGTGGCCCATCGAGGCCTCGGCGGCACCGCGCGCGTCGCCGTCCTGCCGGCAGCGGTTGAGCGCCTTGGTGAACAGCACGTCGGCGCCCCCCAGGTTGCGCTGCTGCTGCTCCAGCCAGGCCAGCCCCTGGATCGCCCGGGCCTCGATCGCGATGTCCCCCGCCGCCTTGGCCCTCCGCTGGGCCGAGGTGAACCTGCGCCGCGCGTCGGCGAGGTCTCCCGCCTGCCGGGCTGCCTCCCCCAGGCCAAGCAGCGCCTCTACCAACCCGAGCCCGTTCCCCTCCGCCTCGAACAGCGCCCGCGCCCGATCGTGGGCCCGCCAGGCCTCGCGCGCCACCCCCCTGCGCTGCCAGGCCCTGCCCCGCCAGAAGTAGGCCCACCCCGCGCCGGCCCCCTGATCGCCCATCTCGCCCGCGGCCTTGACCGCCATCGCCGAGGCCTCGTCGAGCTCGTCGGCCCTGCCCTCGCTCCACGCCTGCTTGCAGGCGGGGATCAGGTCGGCGAGGGCCATGCGCCAGGCCCGCCCCTCGTGGGCGTGGCGCCCCACCTGGAGGTGTACCGACACGTTCTGAGCGCGCCCGTAGCGGACCCAGGCCCGCGCGAGGCGCAGGTGGAGCCGGTGGGCGTCGGGGCGGTCCTCCGCCTGCCCCCGGAGCGCCTGGTGGAGCAGCCCGTGGTCGAAGCGGAGCCAGCCGTCCTGCTCGGTCCACAGGCCGCACACCCTGGCAAAATCCTGGAGCTCGTGCCCGGCGATGGGGAGGAACAGCTCCACCGGGATCTGCTCCCCTACCAACGCGACGGTGTGCACCAGGTCCCAGAAGGCGTCCGGCAGCCCCGAGGCGGCGCCGAGGGCGTCGACCCGGTCGAAGAACAGCGCCTCTGCGTCGGCGGGGAGGGCCTTGTCCGGGTCCACCCCCTCGACCAGGCCGTACTGCAGCCCGCCCTTGTCCTCCAGCCAGCCGCGCTCCACCCACTCGATCAGCAGCTGCTTGGCGAAGAGCGGGTTGCCGTCGCAGCGCTCGGCGAGGCGGTCCGCCAGCTCCGTGGTCAGGGTGAGGGACTCGGAGATCAGCTCCCTGGTGCCGTAGCGGCTCAGGCGGGGGAGGTCTACCCGCGAGGCCCCCTGCTCCACCAGCGCGGCGAGCTTCTCGTCGATCTCTGGGTGCTGCGAGAGGTCCTCGGAGCGCAGGGTGGCGAAGACCAGCACCTTGCGCCGCTCCCCGTCCCGCTCCGAGCGGAGGATCTTCTCGGCGATCTCGAGCCCGTCACCGTCCTCGCGCGCCCAGTGGACGTTGTCGAGGAACACCACCGACAGGCCGCGCCAGGTGCGCGCGTCCAGGTGGCGGTAGACCTCCTGCAGGCCGTAGCCCGCGGCCACGGTCTCCTCACCATCCCTGGCGAGGCCTGCCCACCTGGCGAGCACCGCGGCCTCCTCGCGCACCGCCTCGTCCATCCTGCCGCGCTCGCGCCCGAGCCTGCGCCGCAGGCGCATCTCCAGGCTGGGGCGGCTCTCGTTCCAGGGGCGGATCAGCTGGCGGGCGGCGCCGGCATAGCCGTCCTCCTTGCCGGGGGGATCCTGGTAGCTGAGGGCGAGGGGCTCGGCCCAGCCGCCCTCCTCCAGGGTCCAGAGCAGGTCCTGGATCAGGTGGGTCTTGCCAGACCCCGCCTCGCCCACCACGAAGACCACCCTGCTCCGCCCGTCCTTGGCCACCGCCCGGACCTGGTTCCACAGCTCAGCGCGGAAGCGATCCCGCCCGACGAGGGGCAGCTCCCGCACCGCGAACAGCGGCAGCGAGGCGCGCGCCACCGCGCCAAACCCGCGCTGGAGCGGCGGTCGCCGGGGGATCCGACCGGGGATGGGTCTGTTCCACCGGGGTACCTCAAAGACCGGCGCGTCGTCTTCCTGGTCTGAGCCCGGCGGGGCGCCGTCCGCGCCAGACGCCCCCCCGCTGTCGGGGAAGGACGCGAAGGAGCGGGCCACGGTCCCGTCCGCGCGCCCCTCCGCCGGGAGCCTCCCCGCACCCTCTGGGGAGGCGAGGGCCAGCAGCTCGGTGCGCAGGTCCGCGGCGAGGTCGTAGCGGGCCAGCGGCTCGGGGTGGAGGAGGTTCTGGAGGATCAGCTCCAGCCCCTCCGGCACCTGCATCCCCGCGCGCGGCACCAGGGGCCCCAGCGTGTCGTCCAGCGGCGAGCGCCCGATCGGGAAGGGCAGCGCACCGGTCACCAGCTCCCACAGCACCACCCCCACCGAGAACAGGTCGGTCCAGGGACCGTACTCGCGTGGGAGGCCCAGGAGCTGCTCCGGCGCCATGAAGCCGGGCGTGCCCTCCACCCGCCCCTTGCGCTGCGCCAGGGTGTTGGCGGTCTTGGCGAGCCCAAGATCGGCGAGCCAGACGTGGCGGCGCCCGTCCTCTCCCGTGTGGAGGAGGATGTTCTCGGGCTTGAGGTCGCGGTGCAGCACCCCCCGGGTGTGGAGGTGCGACAGCGCGTCGATCAGCTCCTGGGTCAGCCGCAGGGCCTCGGTCCAGGCGGGGGGGTGCTCCCGAAAGCTCGCGAAGCTCCCCGCGTCCGCGAAGGCAAGCCCCAGAAAGGGCGTCCGATCCGCCATCTCACCCACGTCGTGCAGCGGCACGATGTGCTGGTGGGTGAAGCGGGCCGAGATCTTCACCTCAAGGTCGAACAGCTTGCGAAAGCGCTCATCGGCCGCAAACTCTGGTTTGACCACCTTGATCGCAACCGGGACCCCGAGGACCTGGTCGATGGCCTTGAGCACGCGGCCCATCCCGCCCTCACCCAAGATGGGGTGCGAGGGATCAAGGGTGTAGCGCTTAGGTAGCTGGTGCTCCACGCCCGGCCTTCCACTTCGTGCTGTGCGCCGAACCTCAGCGCAATGTCGAGGAGATCAGAGGGGGCCCCTCACCCGCCATTCTAGCCGGTTCGCCCCGTGCAGGAGGGTGCAAAATTGCCGACGGGGCGGTCTGCGCTGGCGACCTCGACGGTATCCCCGACGCTTTCTCCACGGGGTAGCCTAGCGGCCCTCAGATCCGCTATGGTGCTCACTGTCTGGAGGCCGCCATGCAGCTCCCCCTGGTTGAGCAGATTCGAGAAGCGCGCCGCCTGGCGGAGGAGGCAGCCGCTGCCTTCAAGGACTTCAACATGCTGGGCGCGACGCTCACCACGATTGAGATCCTTGAGCTCCGACTGGCGAGGTTCACATCCCTCAAGACCGACATCCCAGGGACCAGCCTGGTCGCGGAGGTCTCTGCGCGGTGGGACGAGCTGGGTTGGATGCAGGGGCAGATCCCCTCTGGGGACACCCCCTTTGAGGTGGCGCTCCCCAGGCAGCGCGCCCTGGTAGAGAGCGCGCGATCCCACCTCAAGGACCTCGCTGACACCTCCGAGGAGCGCACCCACCACCTCGCGCACCTGCAGGAGGAGCAGCAGGCGCTCCTCGCGGCGCCGGTCTACGCTCAAGCGGTGGAGGACCTGCGCACCATCGGCGCAGAGCGGGAGGTCGCGGCGCACGCGATCGGCCCTCTCCGGCACCGCCTCTCGCTGGTGGAGCCCTCCCGGGCGGTCATCTCCCACCTTCGGGGCAAGCTGGACCAGGAGCTGGAGCTGCTCCAGAGGCGCCCGGACGACAAGGGCGTCCATCGGGCCCGCACGGTGTCGATGATGCACACCATCCTCGACTCCCTCGGGGCGATGCTCAAGCAACAGGGGCTGGAGCTCGCGCTCCCCGCCATGCCGGAGGTGACGGTGTCCACCGAGGTGGCGGACATCCTGAGCGCGGGCGCCGCCCTCAACCAAGAGCTCGGCGAGCTGCTGGCAGACTTCAACACCCTCGGCGAGCGCCTCGGCAGGGAGGAGGCAGAGATCGCCCGGCAGCTGGACAGGCTCACCAAGCAGCTGGTCGAGCGGCTGGGATGATCCGTGCCCTGCTCGCTGGGGCGGGAGTGGCCATAGCGCTCCCCGCCCTCGCCGGCCCCGCGCTGGCGCAGGGCCGGTGGTCGCCAGAGGTGTACGCCTCGCTGGTCGCGATGCTGGAGGCGCCCACCGCGGGGCGGCAGGTGGCGGTGCTGGACTGGGACAACACCTGCATCCGGGGCGACGTGGGCGAGACCCTGCTCAGAGTCCTCGACGCCCGGGACGGCGGCGCGCGGCACCTCTCCTACGAGGCGCTCTGCGCCTCAGAGGGGCCCATGCGCTGCTACGCCTGGGCGGCGGGGGTGCTGGCGGGGCGCACCGAGGCAGAGGCGCGGGCGCTAGGCGACGAGGTGATCGCCGAGGGGCTGGCCTCCGGAGCGCTGGAGGAGCGCGAGGAGCTGCGCGACCTCATCCACGCCCTCCACCAGCGGGGCTGGGAGGTGTGGATCGTCTCAGCGTCGGCGCAGCCGGTGGTGCAGGCCTTCGCCAGCAGGTACGGCGTCCCAGCCGAGCGCGTGATCGGGGTGCGCCTCACCCTGGACGATCAGGGTGTGCTGCAGCCGGACCTCGCCGAGCCCCTCACCTACCGGCGGGGCAAGGTGTACGCGATCCAGCACCACATCGGGCTGGCACCCGCCTTCGCGGCGGGGGACACCGTCACCGACATCGAGATGCTGCTGGAGGCTCCACAGGTGCTGCTGATGGACCGCGGAGACCTTCAGCTCCGCGCGCTCGCCGCCCAGCACGGGTGGTGGACACAGCCGGCCTGGTAGCCGGACGATGGGAGGATGCGATAGGCGAACAGGGGTGGATGCCGCCAGGAGCGGGTGAAGGCAGCGGGAACGGGAGCTGGCGGCTGCGGTGGAGGATGGTGCTCCTGCGCCTGGTCGAGGTGGAGGTGGAGAGCGAGCTCACGATGGACATGGCGATGCACGCCCAGCTGGGGCGCAGGCTGCGCCTCCGCGCCGCGCTCCCCAGGGTCCGCCGCTCCCTCAACCTGCGCTGGCGCGGCCCGGCCGCGGAGGCCTGAGCGGTCCCAGCCGCCGCCCATCGGAGCGCTCGCCGGGGCGCCTGCTGCGGCGTCACGGCACCGACGCGCTGGCCTCTCGACGCGGGTCCTGCTCCTGCGCTCGTCGCGCACAGGAGCGCGCTTCGTCCCCAAGGGACGGCGGCTACGCGCCGATTTGCGTAGCGACTCGGCGCCCGTTCTCAGGCTGGAGGACTCGACGAGCAAGCTCATCGGAGGGTTCTTGTGGAAGGATGAAGCGGCTCCGGTGTGACGGTCGGGCTGATGGACCGGTGCCGACGTCCCCCTGGGGCGCGCGCGGGGCAGGCGCCTCCCCCCCGAGGACTACGCCCCCACCGGGCTCGCGGTGCGCTGCTCGCGGCTTGTACCACCGGTCCACTGCGATGACCGAGGCCTCTACGGCCCCGGTGGCCCTCACACCCACCCGATCCGGAGCATCACCCCATGGCCGAAGGGTCTGTCCGTCTGGCGCTGTGGACCGGCTCACCGCCACTTCGACGGAACGTTGCATACTTCCGTTGTTGTTGCGCACCAAGAGCTCCGTCCAGTGAGAGGGACCGGGCTACCGTTCCACCAGGTACAGGCGAGCCACCTCTGAACCACCGGTCAGGACCACCGGCCCATGCGTCCGCTCGCGGCAGCCGTCGATTCACATGGTGTGATCCTGCGCTATGAACGATGTCGCGATCATCGTGACCGATCGGCTCGGGAGCAGCGCCCCGCGCCGGGCCCGGGGAGCCTCGCGGCAGGGTGGAAAAACGAACGAACCACCGTGATCGACGCATGCCTCACGCTCCGCACCGAGCGCTGGGTCATGCTGAGCCTTGGGCGAGCGGGTGGGTCCACGAGGTTGTGCGCTCGGACCCGATGACCTTCCGGTCGGATGCGGTGCCTTGGAGCCCCCACGGGCGGAGCGCAGAGGTCCAGGGCGGCGAGGGCGAGGAGGACGGAAGGAAGCGAACGCTCGTTCGCGACAGACGCAAGCGAGCGCAGCGAGCGGCCGACAACGCCCTCGGCGCCCTGGGCCCAGCGATCCGGAGCCCGTGGGTCACAGGCGCGGCCGCACCAGCACCAACAGCGCGGGGAGCAGGAGGACGTCCGCCACCAGCGCCGTCCCAGCGGCGACCGCCACCAGCAGTCCGAAGTAGGCCACCGACCGCACCGTGGCGATCGCCAGGATCGAGAAGCCCAGCACCAGCACCACGGTGGTGACCAACATCGCCACCCCGGCGCTGTCCAGGGTGCGCGCCACCGCCTCCTCCGGGCTGCGCCCCGCGCGCACCTCCTCCCGGTAGCGGAACAGGAAGTGGGTGGTGTCGTCGACCACCAGGCCCAGCACCAGGGCGGCGATGGTGACGGTCGCCACGTCGAGGCGGATCCCCAGCGCCCCCATCAGCCCCAGGCTCACCACCACCGGCAGCAGGTTGGGCGGCACCGCCAGCAGCGACAGGCGCACCGAGCGCAGCATCACCGCCAACAGCCCGAAGATCAGCACCGAGGCGATGGCGAAGCTGCTCACCTGGGCCCGCACCACGTAGTCCATCATCGTCACGTAGAGCGGCAGGTAGCCGGAGGGCACGATGCGCGCCCCCGCCGGGAGCTGCGCCAGGGCGGTGAGGCGCTCCAGGGCCTCACCGATGTGGGTGGCGGACATCATCCGGAGGCCCACGGTCACCCGCACCTTGGTCCAGTCCGGGTCGACCAGATCGGGGAGATCGTCGCCCGCGTCGGCCTCATAGAGCCAGAGCAGCTGCTCCAGCGCGGCGGCGTCCTGGGGCACACGGCGCGAGGCTGGCTCCCCGTCGGTCAGGAGCTGGTTCATCCGCCGAGGCACGTCGGCCACCGAGCGGCTCCAGCCCACATCCCGGTCGCCCTCCATCGCGTCCTGCCAGGCGGCGATCGCCGCGAGCACCTCCGGGTCTCGGGCGCCGTCCGGCACCTCTACCACGAACTCCAGCGGAGTCGACGGGCCAAAGGTGCGCTCGATCCGGTCCGAGTCCAGCCGCACCCTGTTGTCCTCGCGGAAGTAGTCGATCGAGAAGGTGTCGGGCACCACCCAGGTCACTGCCCACGAGAAGCCCAGTGTCAGCGCGATCCCAACCGCGACGATCTGCCTGGGGTAGCGCACCGCGAACCGGCCCACCCCCCCGAGCACCCGCCGCGCCGCGCTCCCCTCCTGGCTGCCCGGCGCGAAGAAGGGCCACCGCCCCGCGATCAGCACGAGCAACACCGTGATCCCCAGCGCCGCCAGCACCCCGGCGGTGGCGAACAAGCCGAGCTGGCGCACCACCGGAACCCGCGCGCTGGCGAGGGAGAGGAAGCCCGCCGCGGTGGTGAGGGAGGTGAAGACGCAGGGCCAGAACACCGCGCTCACCGCACGCCTCACCCGGTGTGGTCCGAGCGGCTCCCGGCCCAGGGCGTTGAGCAGGTGCACCGCGTCCGCTACCCCGATGATGAACACCAGGGTGGGCAGCACCATGGTGACAGTGTTCATGTCCACCCCCGCCCAGCCCATCAGCCCCAGGGGCACCAGCGCCGAGCTGCCCACCGCCACCAGCGCCACCAGCACCGGCCCAGGGCGCCCGAAAAAGACCCACAGGAGGCCGAACACTAGCAGGTAGGACGCCCCCCCAAGCAGCGCCACGTCCCGGGACGAGGCCAGGTTCAGCGCCGAGAAGATCACCCCGATCCCCGCTCTGGGGGTGGGCCCCGCCGCGACCTCCACCCTGCGGTAGAGCTCCTCCAGGATCCCGTCCCGCACCCCGTCCATGTTCTCGTGCTCGGCCATCCAGGCCATCACCAGGGCCGACCTGCCGTCGGCGGAGATCAGCCGCCCCGAGAGCAGGGGATCTGCGAGGAGATCGGCGCTGTCCGTCTCGCCGTCGAGGGCCTGCCCGATGCGCAGGGGCGGGGCCTCGTCCGGCTCCTGGGCCACCCCCTGCGCCACCCTGGTCACGTTGGCGAGCGAGAGGACCCGCGCGACACCGGGCGTCGCCTCCGCCGCCGCTGTGGCCTGCCGCAGGCGGGCGAGGCCCCGCGGGCTCAGGATGCCCCCCTCGTCCTGCACCAGGAACACCGCCACCTCGTCGTTCCCGAAGGCCTCCTGGAAGTCGTCGTAGCTGTCCAGGGCAGGGTCGCCCTCGACGAACCAGACGTGGACCCCGTTGTCCACCCCCACCGAGGCGGCGCCCGCCACCACCAGGAGCCAGAGGGGCATCCCCAGCGCCAGCAGCAGCCACCGCAGGCGCCACAGCAGCCCGATCAGGGAGCCGGTGTTCATCGGCGCTCCGCCACCCTGGGGGGTGCGTAGAAGGGGACGCGGTCCTCCACCGCGAGGCGGGCCGCCAGCTCGGTGAGGGGCTCCATCCCCGCGCCTGCGGGGCGTGGCACCAGCACCTCCCACCACACCGCCCGCGCCCCGCTCAGGGAGGCGGCACGCAGGCGCGTCCACAGGTCTGCGGACTGGGCGGGATCGAGGTACTCGAAGATGTCCGAGAGGTTGAGCGCGTCGTAGCCGCCCTCCTCGCCCAGGTGCTCCTGCAGGGAGCGATGGTAGAGGTGGACCCGCTCCGCCGCCTGGCCCAGGGCCCCGTGCCCCTCGGGTGTGAGCCACGCGGGCATCACCCCCTCCTCACGCCAGCGCCCGAAGAGCAGCCACTGAGCGTAGCGGTTGTCGCGGATCGAGGGGCCGACGAACATGCGCCGCGCCCGCTCCAGCAGCACCGAGGCCACCGGGCCCTCCACCTGCGCGAACTGCTCGGGCGAGCGCCCTAGCCAGGCCATCACCCGCTGCGAGAAGAACACCCGGAACAGGGCGCGCCACCTGGGGCTGTCCCACGCCTCGGCGTAGTAGCGCCGCCGCGCCTCCTCGCTGTCGAGGGTCAGCCAGCGCTCCCGCCGCCCGGCGCCGTGGATCAGCGGCAGCAGCCTGCGCCGGAACAGCTCCAGGTAGCGCTCAAAGCGCCCTGCCCCGAGCAGGCCCCCGGCGATCAGCTCGGGGTGAGCGTCCCACCAGCCGCGCGCGCCGTCGCTGAGGTGGGCGCGCAGCCGCAGGTAGAGCACCCCCGCCGCGGTCCCCGCGCCCACCCCGAACAGGGCCCTGGCCTCGTCGAGAGACAGGCGGTGGCTGGCGAGCTTGAGCTCGGTGAGGGCGAGCTGCGGGAGCGAGAGATCCACCGCGTCCACCCGCTCGGCGCCGGCCAGCGCGAGGGCGAGGGCGTTGTCGCCCCCCGAGGCGATGGAGAGCGCCCTGCCCCCCACCCGCGCCCCGAGCCCCGCCAGGAGCACCTGATCGTCCTCCCACACCTGGGCGTAGTTGAGCCTCGCCGCCAGCGGTCGCGCCACCTCAGACATCGCCGCCCCTCCGCACCACCCCGGTGCTCCCGTCCATGCAGAGGACCTCGCCCTCCCTCGCCCAGTCCATCAGGCCGCCAAGCCCCACGATCGCAGGCAGCCCGAGCTCTCGCGCCACCACCGCCGAGTGCGAGAGCAGGCTGCCCCGCTCCACCAGGATCCCCGAGGCGCTCGCGAAGAGCGGGACCCAGCCGGGATCGGTACGGTGCGCGACCAGCAGGCCGCCCCCCAGATCGGGCACCTCGCGCGGGTCGAGCACCAGCCGGGCGGGGGCGGTGACCACCCCCGCAGAGGAGGCGGTGCCGACCAAGCGGTCGCCCTCTGCTGCCGCGGCCCTGCCCTTCCCGGCGAAGCGGTTGTGCAGGTGGACGGCGCCCCAGGTGGTGAAGCGATCGGCGGGAGCGGGGGTGGCGCGCCAGCCGTCGAACTCGGCCCGCCGCACGGCCACCAGGCCCATCAGGTCCACGGTGACGGTGGTGCCGCGCACAAAGCCGAGCAGCTCCTCCACCGTGAGGTAGAACACGTCCTCGCGCGCCCCCAGGTGCCCTCCCTCCACCAGCCGGTCGGCGAGGGCCCGGAACAGGTCGCGGACGAGACCAAAGACCCTGGTGCGCTCCAGGCGCAGCGCCTCGCGCATCGCGACCCTGCGCCGCGCCTGCCTGAGCACGAACGCGCGCCACGCCTTCCCCAGCAGTCCCCTGTTGAGCCTGCGCCACTCCGCCTCCGCCCGCTGCCGGCGCGCGCGCTCCTCGGCGCCGTCGGGCACAGCGCCGGATCGCACCTGGGCCCGCAGGGCCTGGAGCACAAAGTGGGGGGTGTCGCGCAGGGTGGGGGCCTCCAGCTTCAGCTCGTCGGGGGAGCGGTCACCGTAGCGCTCGAACCAACGGTCCCAGCGGCTGCGGAAGAGGTCGTGCCGCAGGGCCTCCCGCAGCACCAGCGCGTCCTCCTCAGGCGACGAGAGCCACGAGGAGAGTATGTCCGAGTCGCGGCAGATCACCGCCAGCTCCGCCAGCTCTCTGGCAGGAGCCGCCGAGGCCAGCGCACCGTCCCCTGCCAGGAGCAGGTTGTGGAGTTGGGTCTCCGGATCGCCGGTGAGCTGCTGGGCGGTCTTCTGCAGCAGCTTGTAGAAGATCATGGTGAAGAAGTCGTTGACCAGCGGTGGGGTCCAAGCCCAGAGCAGCTCGCGCTCAGCGCGCTCATAGACCTGCAGCAGCTCGTCCGGCCGCAGGGTGTAGGGGTCGCGCGCCCTTGCGGCGGCGAGGGCCCGAACGAATTGCCCGCGGAAGACCCGCGCGTCTGACTCCAGGCGCAGCAGGCGCCACCCCAGGCGACCCAGCAGGCGCAGGAGCGACAGGCCCTCCCCCAGGCGGGAGCGCTCCACCCCCGCCTCCTGGTCCGAGGCCACCTCGGAGACACCCATCATCGTCTCCATCGCCGCCTTGTTGAAGGAGAAGCCCGGGAGCAGCGAGAGCACCTTGTACCAGGCGTTGAGGTTGTAGAAGATCCTCCCGCGCACCAGCCCGATCATCCTGCGGTAGGTGGGCTCGTTGGCGCGCACCGTGGCGGGGTCCACCCCCATCACCCGCGAGAAGAGCTGGTAGACGATGGTGTAGGCGCGCGAGGCGAAGGAGAAGGTGAGCGGGGTTGTGACCCCCGAGTAGCTCTCGACAATGTTGGAATTGTCCCACAGGAGCCGGCCCCCCATCGGCATCGGCGCGGTGATCGGCCGCACCTGCAGGAGGGAGATCGCCCCTCCGGCCACCGTGAACTCCACGTCCACCGGCACCCCTAGCTCGCGCTCCAGCAGGCGCCCGAAGTGCGCCAGCTCCCGCGCCTGATCCTCGCTCAGGCAGGGCGCGGAGGCCCGCTCAGCGGGCACAAGGCAGGCGCGCAGCGCCCCGTCCACCAGGAGGATCTCCTCGTCCTTCAGGGCGATCTCCGCCTCTACCTCGCCCGCGCCGCCCACCCGGAAGGTGTCACAGGCGATCCGCCCTTGCACCACCCCCTCGCCAAGGCCAGGCCCCGCCGAGATGAGGGTCACATCGGGCTGTTCGGGGTCCCTGCTGAACAGCACCCCGCTCACCTCGCCCTGGACGAGCCGCTGGAGCACCACCGCCACAGGCCCTGGCGAGGTGCCGCGCATCGCCGCGTAGGCCAGCGCCCGCTCCCCCCTCCCCGAGGCCCAGGCCCGCTCCACCGCGGCGCTCAGGGCAGCGGGGCCCTCGGCCCCCAGGGTGGAGTCCAGCTGCCCCGCCCACGAGGCCGCGCCGCCGTCCTCGGCCACCGCCGAGGAGCGCACCGCGAGGGGGCCGCCGCCCAGCGCCTGCCATGCCTCCACCAGCTCGCGCCGCAGCGCTACCGGGAGCGGCGCGCGCCCCTCGTCGCACTGCTCCCAGGCCTTGGTGGTGAGCACCGAGAAGGCGGGCACCGGGAGCCCCAGCTTGGCCAGCTGCACCAGGCCCATCCCCTTACCCCCGATCCGCTCGAGCAGCGCCAGCTCCAGCAGCAGCTCCCCCGGGACGATCGTTCCGCTCATCAGACCCCCAGCACCATGGAGACAACCATCGAGAGGAGCAGGGCCCCCGAGGACCCGCCCTCCACCGCCTTCGCCCCACCGCCCAGGGTGGCGAGGCCCGGCGCCAGCGCCAGCGCGGCGCCACCCACCGACCCCAGGGGCGCCGCTCCCAGCGCACCCCCCAGACCGATCACCGCCCCCGCCAGGCCGAGGTAGACCAGCCCGAGCAGGGCCCGCGCCCGCCCGGATCCCAGCACCGACGAGTAGGTCCGCAGCCCCTCCTGCTCCTCCTCGGGGCGCCGAAGCTTCCGCCCCAGCTCGAAGCCCAGGCTCCCCAGCGAGGCCACCGCCACATACCACAGGTAGTCCCACGACCAGCCAGCGCCCGCCGCCGCGGCGAGGATCAGGGTCAGGCCCGCGACCACCGGGTTGTGGGTGAGCGCGTAGAGCAGCAGGTGCTGCCGCAGGAAGCGCCCCACCCCGAATTCCACCCGCATCCCCAGGGTGAACAGGGCGGTGCCAGCCCAGGCGACCAGGGTCCAGCGCCCGATCAGCGCCGCGAGCAGCCCCTCCGCCAGCAGCACGCCCCACCCGAGCCGGGTGAGCAGGTCCAGGGACACCAGCCCGCGCGAGAGCACCCTCTCGGGGTGCAGCACCACGTCCTCCGCGAAGTCCTTGCCCTCATCGAAGAGCCGGAGCCGCAGAAACACCAGCCACACCAGCGGGAACGCCAGCCACGGCCAGCTCCCGTCGCCCTCCCCGAGCCACCCTGCCACCGCGAGCCCCGAGGAGGCGAACACGCCGACCAGCACCGTGTAGACCACCGGGGGGAAGCGCTCCTGAAACCAGGCCGCGAGGCCTGCCAGCGTCGCGTTCATCGACACCTCACACCCGAACACCTAGCGCCTCGCCACGCCCCGCGCGACCAGCACCGCCGCGACGACACCTCAGCAGCTGCGCTGGGGCCGCAGATCTCGGCCCAGAGACCCCTCACTACCTCGGTGCTGGCCACGGCGACGGTGTGGCACACCAGGCCCGCAGCGGCCCGCGCAACCCAGGCCAGCTGAGCACCCAGTCCGCGCATCGGCCGGTTGACGCGCGACCCTCCGCCCATGGTAGCCTCCACCGCCCTCCTCCAGCGCGGGAGGCCCTGCGGCGCCACAGCAGGCCACACCTCACAGGCGGCGCGCCCTCCCCATCGCAGCGTCCTGTGGGTGAAGCGGCAGACCGCTCGGGTAGCGTCCCGCTGTGCACCGAGGGCCGGTCGTCTCGGCGCGCCATCCCCGCGCCCCCTGGCCGACCTCCACCCTCGCCCCCAGCGGACCGACACGAGGCGCCGCGCCGGTGGCGGGGGCCTACGGCCACCAAGGGGCCGCTCGCCTCCAGGGGACCGGTACGAGGCGCCGCGCCGGGGGACCTCTGGGGCCGCTGCTGGCAGGACGGCACCGGTCCATCCGTCGGACGGTGTCCCAAGATGGGCTTTATCCTTCCATAAGAACCATCCGACGAGGTTGCTCGTCGAGGCTTCCGAGCCGTACACGGGCGCCGAGTCGCCTGCATATCGGCGTGTCACCACCGTTCCCCAGGGAGGACGGGTACTCTTGTGCGCGTGGAGCGTAGGGACAAGGCCCCGCGTCGAGACGCCAGCGAATCGGCGCCGGCAGTACCAGGGCGCGTCTCCGTGGAGCCCCCAGCCGCCGCTGCCGGTGGTGCCCCGGACAGGGCGGCGTTAGCAGCGGCCCATGAGCACACGTATCGCCACCACAGCCAAGGACCTCAAGGAGGCAGCGGAGCAGATCCGCGCCTCCTCGGTGGTCTACCTCGACACCGAATTTCACGCGGAGCGGCGCTACCTGCCCAAGCTGTACCTGGTCCAGGTGCTGGTGGAGGGGGGGACGGTGTGGATCCTCGATCCCCTCACTCAGGGGACGATCGACGCGGTGCGCGAGCCGCTGCTGGAGACGCCGTGGATCCTCCACGCGGGGCACCAGGACATGCGGGTGATGCTGCGGGTGCTGGGGGACCTCCCGGAGCGCATCCTCGACGTGCAGCTCGCCCACGGCCTCCTGAGCACCGAGTTTCCCGCGCCCCTGGGCCGCCTCGCCGTGGCTCACCTCGGCGCCCCGATCGACAAGAGCGCCACCCTCACCGACTGGTCGCGCCGGCCGCTCTCGCCAGAGCAGCTCCACTACGCGGCGCAGGACGTGCTGCTGCTGCCCGCCCTCTGGGAGCGCCTGCAGGCCGCGCTAGCGGTGCGAGGACGGGTGGAGCTCCACAGCGCGGCGTGCGCTCAGGCGCGGTCGGCGGTGCTCGATCCCCCCGACCCCGCCCTGGCCTGGGAGGAGGTGCAGGGGGTGGAGCACCTGACGCCGCAGCAGGCGATGGTCGCCGCAGAGCTGGCCCTCTGGCGACGCGAGGTGGCGGAGGACGAGGACACCCCGGAGCGCTCGGTGCTCTCAGACGGGCTGCTCAACGAATTGTCCCGATCCCAGCCCGCCTCGGTGGCGGCGCTCCACGCCAACCGGCGCTTCCCCAAGCGGGTCATCCAGCGGCACGGCGCCGCGCTGGTGGACCGGATCCAGCGCGCGGCGCACCGCCCCCAGT
This sequence comes from Deltaproteobacteria bacterium, assembly GCA_016938035.1. GTDB lineage: Bacteria > Myxococcota_A > UBA796 > UBA796 > JAFGVK01. The sequence goes on from JAFGVK010000048.1 coordinate 27,573, forward strand.
GGGGGTGGCCGCAGATGGTCACCCCAGGGACCCACGCGGCGCTCAGGTTCCACTGGCTGGAGACCTTCGCCCTGGCGCTAGGCCTGCGCGACCAGTGGGCGGTGCGCCTGGTGATGCCCCCAGACATCGTGAGGCAGGCCTGCTTCTGTACGGATCCAACCGCGCTCTCATCCAGGCTGGGGTGGCGCGCGCCGCTCCTCCAGCCAGGGCTGGGGGAGGCCCTGCGAGGGTCCCGCACCCTCGCGTTCGACGGTGCGATCTCCACCCGAGATCCTCACGAACAAAATATTTCCAACGAAAGCGACGGTTCTACCGGTAGTTGAAAATAATTCTCCGGTCCGCGAAAATTATTTATAGACGCGGCCCGGCGGTCGGAGCACAGTAGAGATGCAAGCGACGTTGATGTCGCCGACCCACCCCATGCAGGAGTAACACGATGATTACCCGCTTCTTCCAGGACGAGACCGGCGCAACCGCAATCGAGTACGGCCTCATCGCCGCCCTCATCGCCGTGGTGCTCATCACCGCGCTGACCGCCGTCGGCTCCGCCCTCGACGCCAAGCTCAGCTCCGTCGCGGCCTCCATCAACGGCGCCGGGACTGCCGCCGGCGCGTAGTCGTCGCTCCGCTGGCTGTCTCTGCAGCCACACTCTAGAGACCCCTCACGGGGTCTCTTTTTTTTTGCCCGCCGGTGATGTCTCAATCCCCCCCTATGCGGAGGCCCTGCAAGCGGTATAGTCTTGCAAGCCAGAACCCCGGAGAGGCTAAGATGGCCACAAAGACGGGCGGACGCGCCCGCGCACTCGTGTTCATGCTCTTTTCACTGCTCTCTGCGGTGTTCGCCGCTGGAATTATCTACCGGGTCATTCAGGGCTATGACCAGACCCTCGCCGAGCTCGCGCAGGACCCCCACAAGAAGGTGACCGTCGTCGTCGCAGCGCATGAGCTCTCCCAAGGATCTACCCTGAAGGCCACCGATCTGGAGATCAAGGAGATCCCGGAGGAGCTGCTCCCGGACCTGACCTTCTTCGAGCTGGATGAGGTAGTGGGCCGCGTTCCTACCGAGCGGGTGCTGGCGGGTGAGATCCTGCGCGAGGAGCGGCTCGCCGACCCACAAGCGGGCAAGGGGCTCAACGCCATCATCCCGCAGGGGATGCGCGCGATCTCTCTCAACCTCGCCAACGAGGCCGCGGTGTCCGGCTTCCTCAACCCCGGCAACTACGTGGACGTGCTGCTGACCATCTCCTCTGATGACATCCCCGTGACCACCATGACCCTGGAGCAGGCCCTGCTGATCGTGGGCGTGGACGCGGCGATGGAGGTAAAGACCGCTGGGGGAAAGAAGAAGGCCAAGGGCGCCCCGAGCATCACCCTGGCGGTGACGCCACAGCAGGGCGAGCGCCTGGTCCACGCCAACAGCCAGGGGACCCTCACCCTCACCCTCCGCAACGACGTGGACGTGACCTCGGTGGAGACCCAGGGAGCCACCGCCTCCAAGCTCATCGGGCTAGCGGCGAGCCCGGCGATCGCCATCAGCGAGGTGAAGACCCGCACCACCCCGGACGGATCGATGATGATCATCCGGGGGGGCTCTCAATCTGAGCTGAAGGTGGGGGCTGACGGGATGATCCGCGGGCAAAAGCGCGGCAGGCGCTGACGCGGCCCCTGTCCTGTTGTAGGCTGTCCTTCCTTCTCGGGGTGTTGTCGATGTCTGGAATGTTCTCTCTCATCACATCGCTGTGGCTGGCCATGAGCCCGGCCGCCTGGGCCCAGGACGAGCCCGCGGGCTCGGACTGGCTCGACATCGAGCTGGGCAAGAGCCAGGTCGTCGAGACGCCGCAGAACGCCACGGTGATCGCGATCACCGACCCCGCGATCGCGGACATCATCCCGATGAACTCCGCCAACAAGATCCAGATCCAGGGCAAGGCGGTGGGCAGCACCGACCTGATCATCCAGCTCGGCCCCAAGAGCGAGCCCTTCATCTACGAGATCACGGTGCACCGGGACCTCACCGACCTGGTGCGGCGCATCGACAATATCGTCACCGGGCCGCCCCCCAAGGTCTACCCGATCGGCGACCGCATCGTGGTTCAGGGCGACGTGGCGGACCTCCAGACCCTGGAGGGCATCGCCCTGGTGGCCCGGATCTACGATCCAGAATTCGTCAACCTGATGCACGTCGTCGGCGACCACCAGGTGCAGCTAGAGGTGGTGATCGCCGAGGTCTCGCGCTCAGGGCTCCGCGAGCTGGGGATGAACTTCCTGTTTGGCAACTCGGCCATCGGCGCGGGGCTCACCTCGCCCTCCGCGTCCAGCCAGCTCGTCACACACCCCACTCAGACCCTGATCAACGGGGGCGTGGTGCAGGCCGCCGCCGCAGGCACCTTCCAAGCCGCCACCTACATCAGCGCCGCGAACCTGGGCGCCGTGCTGTCGGTCCTCGACGACTACAAGCTCTCCAAGGTGCTCGCGCAGCCCACGATGGTCTGCCTGTCGGGGCAGGAGGCACAGTTCCTCGCGGGCGGCGAGATCCCCATCCCCAAGGCCAGCGGCTCCGGCACCATCTCGGTGCAGTTCAAGGAGTATGGCGTCAAGATGGGCTTTGTACCCACGGTGCTCGGGAACAACGTCATCGACACCCAGGTCAACGTGGAGATGTCCGAGCCGGACTACGGCAACGCGACGCGGGCCACGGGACTGGAGATCCCCGGCTTCCGGTCGCGCAAGGGGAGCACCCACCTTCGGCTGGAGAGCGGCACGACCTTCGCGATGATGGGCCTGCTCAGCGAGCAGATGACCTACTCGCGCGCAGAGTTTCCCGGCCTCGGGCGCATCCCCGTCGTCGGATCGCTCTTCCGGTACACCAAGCACACCAGGGAAGAGAAGGAGCTGATGGTCTTCGTCACCCCCAGGCTGGTGCGTCCCTTGGCCGCAGGCGAGGCGCCCCTCCCTCCCGGAGTCAACGAGATCAACGACCCCGGAGACCTGGAATTCTTCTTCCTGGGCAGGGACATTCATCGTTCAGGGACTGAGGGCGGGCCCGCTGGGCTGATGGGTCTTCAGCGCGGGAGCATGCAGTGAGAAATGTCCAGGCGGCGCGCACCGCGGCCGCGGTAGTCATCATCGGGTTGGACCGTGACACCCTGGGGCTGGTACGCGAGGCGCTCGCCGCAGAGGCGGTGCTCCCCTCCTCTTCCACGGCCTTCGGGGACGCGATCACCGTGGTCAAGCGCAACAAGCCTGACGTGGTGCTCGTGGGCTTTCAGGAGCACCTGGACGCGGCCCTCAACCTGGGTGAGGTGCTCCAGCGGGAGGCCCCCAACGTCACCCTGGTGGCCCTCGCGACCGCGAGCGACGCCAGCACCATCCTCGCCGCGATGCGGGTGGGCTACAAGGAATACGTGGTGCTCCCGGCCGACGTGGAGCGGCTGCGCAAGGCGGTCCACCAGGCGGCCTACTCCGGAGACCTGGAGGAGGACAAGGGCCTGGTGGTGTCGGTGTGTGGGGCCAAGGGAGGGGTGGGCACCACCACCCTGCTGAGCAACCTCGCCGCCGAGCTGGGAGCCATCCACAGGGTCATCGCCCTGGACCTCGACTTCTCGATGGGCGACGTCGCGCCGATGCTCGACCTGAACCCCAAGGACACCATCGCCGACGTGCTCCCGCGGGCCAGCAGCATGGACGAGCGGCTGCTGACGGGCGCGGTGGCGGTGCACCGGACCAAGGTCCACGTGCTCGCCCAGCCCGGAGACCTGTCCATGCTCGGCGACGTGGTCCCGGACGACATCTTCTCCATCATCAACTCCGCCGCCAAGGGCTACCAGTTCGTGCTGATGGACATCGGCACCCACTTCGACGAGCCCTCAGAGATCGCCCTGAGCGTCTCGGACATGGTCCTGCTGGTCACGACCCCTGACGTGATCTCCGTGCGAGACGCCTTCCGCCGGATCAAGCTGCTGGAACAGCTCGGGGTGGAGGCGGATCGCATCCGCCTGATCTTGAACCGGGACCACAAGGGCGCCTACGTCAGCCAGGCCAACATCGCCTCCAGCCTGCAGATGGAGATCGCGGCGGTGATCCCGAACGACTCCAAGGTGGTCGACCAGGCGATCAACCAGGGCCGCCTGATCCGCGAGATCAACCGCAAGAGCGACGTCGCCCAGAGCATCTCCACCCTGGTGGGGCTGCTCACGCACAGCGACGAGGACAGCCCAGAAGAGGCCGAGGAGGAGAGCAAGGGCTTTCTCTTTGGAATGTTCGGAAAAAAGTAGCGTACAGCGAAGAGGTCTTCAATGGGTGGAAGTCGACTGCTCGATCGTGTCAAGGGTGCGCAGGGTCGCTACAGGACCGGCGCGGCGCCGAGCGGCGGAGGCATGGCCCAGAACTCTGAGGAGTTCAAGAGGATCACCCACGAGCTGCACAACGAGCTGCTGGAGTCGCTGGACTTTGAGCAGGTCAGCAACACCGCTCGTGAGGAGCTACAGGCCCGGCTGCGGGTGACGCTGGCCGAGCGGATCGAGTCGCGGCAGCTCCCACTCAACCGCATGGAGCGCGAGCGGCTCGCGGACGACATCCTCGACAACATCCTGGGCCTGGGGCCGCTGGAGCAGATCCTCCGCGACCCAGAGGTCTCGGACATCATGATCAACGGCCCCTCGGTCGTCTTCGTCGAGCGCAAGGGGAAGCTGGTCAAGACCAACATCCAGTTCAACGACAACGACCACCTCAAGCAGATCATCGACCGCATCGTCGCCGCGGTGGGGCGGCGCGTCGACGAGACCATGCCGATGGTGGACGCGCGCATGGCGGACGGATCGCGCTTCAACGCGATCATCCCCCCCCTCGCCCTCGACGGCGCCGCGGTGTCCATCCGGCGGTTCGGCACGGTGCCCATCGCCGCAGACGACCTCGTCGCCCTAGGCTCCGTGCCCCGCCCGATCATGGAGGTGCTCAGGGGCGCGGTGCGCTCCAAGCTCAACATCATCATCTCCGGCGGCACCGGCTCTGGCAAGACCACCCTCCTCAACGTGCTCTCGTCCTTCATCCCCGATGGCGAGCGCATCATCACCATCGAAGACTCAGCGGAGCTGCAGCTGCAGCAGGACCACGTCGTGCGCCTGGAGACCCGCCCAGCCAACCTTGAGGGCAAGGGCGAGGTGAACCAGCGCGAGCTGGTGAAGAACTGCCTGCGGATGCGCCCAGACCGGATCATCCTCGGCGAGATCCGCGGCGCCGAGGCGATCGACATGCTCACCGCCATGAACACGGGCCACGACGGCTCCCTGGCGACGGTCCACTCCAACAACACCCGTGACGCCCTGGCGCGCTTCGAGACCATGGTCGGCATCGGCATGCCCAACATGTCCGACAAATCCATCCGCGAGACCATCGCGCGCGCGCTGGACATCGTCATCCAGCTCGACCGGCTGCCGGACGGGACCCGCCGGATCATGGCGGTCACCGAGGTGACCGGGATGGAGGGGCCGGTCATCACCTCCCAGGACATCTTCGTCTTTCAGCAGAGCACCATCGACGAGAACGGCAAGGTGCGCGGCAAGTTCAAGGCCACAGGCGTCCGGCCACGCTTCGCCTCCAAGCTGGCGGCGAACGGGATCCGCCTCGCGCCCGAGCTGTTCCGCTTCCAGATGGAGGTCTAGTGGGCGCGCTCTCTCTTATCGTCATGGCGGTGGTGTTCACCGCGGCCCTCGCGGTCTTCCAGAGCATGTACTGGGGGTGGGTGTCCAAGCGGGACCAGGACGCTCAAGAGATGGTCCGCCGGCTGGGGATGGGGGACGACGACTCCCCAGAGTCGCTCTTCAGAGAGAAGGCGAAGGACGCGGCAGCCGACGCGCTGGGTGGCATAGGGGCACACCTTCAGCGCACCATCGCCCGGGCGGACGTCTCCATGTCGGTGGCCAACCTCGTCGGGAGGATGGCCTCCTTCGGGCTGGTGGGCCTGGTCGGCGGGGCCTTCTTCCTGGGGGTTGGCGGCTTCGCCGTCGCGGTGGTGGCCTCGCTGATCCCCTATTTTCTCCTCAAGTCCAAGGGCAACAAGCGCCAGGCGGCGCTGCTGCAGCAGCTGCCCGACGCCCTCGACCTGATGGCGCGCTCCATGCAAGCGGGGCTGGGACTCACCGACACCTTCCGGCTGGTCGCGGAGGAGATGCCCCTCCCGATCGCCTATGAGTTCGCCCGCATCTTCGAAGAGATCCGCCTGGGTCGTGAGTACCGCGACGCGCTCACTAAGCTGGTGGACCGCAACCCCGACATCTTCGACCTGCGCCTGTTCGTCTCCTCGGTGCTCCTGCAGCGAGAGACCGGCGGTAACCTGATCGAGGTGCTGAACAACATCTCCGGCACCATCCGAGCGCGCTTCATGTTCCAAGGCAAGGTCAAGGCGATGACCTCAGAGGCCAAGTTCACAGGCTATATCATCGCCCTCCTCCCGGTCGGCGTCGCCACCTTCGTGTCTCTGGCCAACCCCGCCTACCTCGAGCCGCTGGTCGCCGAGCCCCTGGGGTGGATGATCCTGGGATACGCGATCAGCTCGTACTCACTGGGGCTCTTCATCATGAACCGCATGGCGCAGGTGGAGGTCTGATGGGCGGGATTTTCTCAAGCCAGGCGCTCGCGCTGGGTGGTGGGTTCGTCATCCTGTTGGCCCTCATCGGGCTGGCCTACGCCGGCTGGACGCTCCTCAACCCGACGCGCACGGCCTCTGACCGGCTCCACGACCTCCAGGGGAACGAGAACGAGATCCCGATCGATCCCGCCCTGGAGAAGCTCGCTGAGCGGCTGGGGTCCTTCGCCGAGACCAAGGACCAGGAGACGGTAGACCAGCTCCGCGCGAAGCTGATCCAGGCGGGCTACCGCCACAAGCAGGCGGTCCAGATCTTCAACGGGATCCGCGTCACCGGCGCCCTGAGCCTCCCGATGTTGGCCCTGCCCTTCGCCGCGTCCGCCCCCCTGATGAAGATGGCAACCATCACCATGGTCGCGGTGGCCGCCGGATACTACCTGCCCCAGATGATCCTGAACAGCCAGGTAGAGGCGCGCCAGAAGCTCCTCGCGCGCCCCTTCCCAGACGCCCTGGACCTGCTGGTCTCATCCGTCGAGGCGGGGCTGGGGCTGGACTCCGCCTTCCAGCGGGTGGCCTCGGAGCTGGAGAGCATCGGGCCAGAGCTCTCGTTCGAGTTCAAGATGGTCAACCACGAGATCAACGCGGGCGTGTCGCGAATCGACGCCCTCAAGCACCTTCAGGAGCGCACAGGGCTCGATCAGGTCCGGTCGCTGGTGAACATGCTCTCGCAGGCCGAGCGCTTCGGGACCTCCATCGCCCGCTCCCTGCGCATCCACTCCCACGTGGCCCGGGAGCGCCGCATGGCCGAGGCCGAGGAGAAGGCCGCGCAGGTGTCGCCCAAGCTGACGGTGGTGATGATCCTGTTCCTGCTCCCCACCCTGATGGCGGTGCTCCTCGGCCCCGCCGCGGTGCGGATCAAGAACAACCTGCTCGACAAATGACAGGGCTGTGGCTGCTCGCGGCGCTGGCTGCCTGTGGGCCGCACCGGGCGGACGCCCTCCCAGAGCCTCCAAAGTGGCAGGAGCGCCACGGCGGAGACGCGCTGCGCCTGGACCTGGCCCGCGCCTTCCTGGAGCAGGGCGCGTCGCAGCGCGCCCTCGATCTGCTCGCCGAGGTGGAGGACAGGGACCGACAGCACGGCGAGCTGGTGCTGCTCCAAGGATGGGGGCTGCGCGAGCAGGGGGCGCTGGTGGAGGCAGAGGCCCTGCTGACGCGCGCGACCGAGGCGCTCCCCCGAGACGCGCGACCCTACACTCAGCTGGGCCTCCTCTACGCCGAGGAGCAGCGCAGGGCCGAGGCCGCTGCGGCCTTCAGGCGGGCGACGGAGCTGGCTCCAGACGACGCATCCACATGGAACAACCTTGGCTTTGTCCAGACTGCCGCGGCACAGACGGAGGAGGCGGTCGCGTCCCTTCAGCGCGCCGTGGCCCTGGACGGGAGCCAGACGCGCTACCGCAACAACCTGGGCTTCGCCTACGCCAGCGCGGGCAGGTGGGAGGACGCGGCCTCGGCGTTCACCAGCGCCAACCCCCCGCTGGACGCCCAGCTCAATCTAGGCCTGGCCAACGAGCTGGCCGACAGGAAAGCGCAGGCCCTGGTACACTACCAGCGGGCCCTGGAGTACAATCCTTCCCACCCCGCCGCCCTCTCATCCGTCAGGCGCCTCTCCGCGGAGTCACCATGAAGTTCCTCGCCCTCAGCGTGCTCCTCACCGGCTGCACCTCCTCCGCCCACATCGCTCCGGACTACGGGGACGCCTATACCCAGGTGTTCACCATGCAGGCCGATCTCTCCCGAGAGTCGGTCAGCACGGACAACCTGTGGCTGAGCGGGACCGAGGCCGAGCAGATCCGCATCCGCGTCGAGGAAGCGGCGACGGACCAGGCTGCCCCGACGATCACCCTCGGCAGCTGAGGGCACATGGGTCAGCGGCGCGTCCCCTCAGCCGCCTTTGTCCTCGGGATGTTCTCAGGTCTGCTCGCGGCGCTGACGGTGCTCCCCACCGCCGCCCCGCTGATCCACAGGGTCAGCGCCAGCGAGCAGCGGCTAGCCCTCTACCACGTCGACAAGGTGGCCACGCTCGCAGACCAGCTCGCCTCGCGCGGGCAGCTGAGCCTGTCCACCTTCCAGAACCTGGGCGTGGACCACCTCACCCTCCACGAAGAGGGCGGAGACACGACCTCCTACGGCATCTCGCTGGAGTCACCGCTCCGTGATCGCGCCTGCGCCAGCCCAACGCCCTCGGTCGCGGGGCCGGACAGCAAGGGCCGCTACTGGGCGGTCACCTGCTATCAGGGCGACCACTCCCAGATCATCTCGGGGTGGATCAGCGAGCGGACCTCTCCCTTCGACCTCTTCAGCTACGTCTTCCTCCTCGCCGTGGCGGTAGGGCTGGTGACCGCGCTCGGCGTGCTCCGCCTGCTGGCCCCGATCGGCAGGGTCTCGAGGGCGCTGGAGCAGGTCAGCATGGGGGAGCGCGGGGTGCGCCTACAGAGCACCGGGCTCGCGGAGCTCGACGAGCTGGTCAAGCGACTCAACGACGCCGCGGCCACCATGGACGGGCGGGAGGAGGAGGTAGTGGGCCGGATCCAGGCCATGGATCAGCTCACCAGGATGGTCGCCCACGAGGTCCGCAACCCCCTCCAGAGCCTGGAGCTGCTCACCTCGCTGGTCGCCTCCGAGGAGGATCCCCAGGAGCGCCGGGAGATCGCGCGGTCGATCCACGACGAGATCCACGGCCTCAACCTCATCGTGCAGCGCCTCCTCAAGGAGGGGTCGCTGCCCGGGCAGCTGCGGCTCATCCAGACCGACGAGGACATGGAGACGGTGCTGCGCGGGGTGATCCGCATGCGCACCCCAGAGGCCACCGCCCACGGGGTGGCCCTGTCCCTGGTGGTGGAGCTCCCGCAGCCGGTGGTGGTGTCCATCGACCGGGCGCTGCTCAGCCGCTCCATCGAGAACCTCGTCCTCAACGGCATGCAGTTCACCCCCCGGCAGGGGGCCGTTCGGATGACGCTCAGCGAGAGCCCAGACCTGGTGCGGATCTCCGTGGAGGACAACGGCCCAGGGGTGGACGAGGCCCTCGTCGACCACATCTTCGACGCCAACATCTCCGGCCGCACCGGAGGTACAGGCCTGGGGCTCGCCCTGGTCCGCGCGGTAGTGCTCGCCCACCAGGGGGAGATCACCGTGGGGCGGAGCCCCCTGGGAGGGGCCCTGTTCACGGTGACCATCCCCCGCACAGAGAGGACCCGATGACCCACCGCTCCCTCCGCGTCCTCGTGGTGGACGACAACCGCTCCGGCGCCGACGCGCTCGCGAGGGTGATGCGCAAACAGGGCGACGCAGTGGACGTCACCTACGATGGGGCCTCCGCCATCCAGGCCATCGAGGGGGGGGACTACGATCTGGTGCTCACCGACCTGAAGATGGAGCCGGTAGACGGGATGCAGGTGCTCCAGGCGGCGCGGGCCCTGAGGCCGCCGGTGGAGGTGATCGTCTTCACCGCCTACGGCGCCACCGACATCGCGGTGAAGGCGATGCGGATGGGCGCGCGGGACTTCCTCACCAAGCCGGTCACCGTCGAGCAGATCGAGACCCGCCTCGACCGCCTGCGCACCCAGCGCGAGGACGATCCCCAGCTCCCCTTCACCGCCGGCTCCCAGGCGGGTCAGCGCCTGCTGGGGGAGCTCCAGGCCCTGGCCGAGGTGCAGTCCCCGGTGTGGCTGGAGGGGGAGATCGGCTCGGGGAGAGGGCACGCCGCCCGGACCCTGCACGCCCTCAGCGGCGCCAGCTCGGACCTGGTGATCCGCGACCTGGGTCGCGCCGACGCGCCTTGGCCCGCAGAGGGGACGGTGCTCCTCCCCAACGTGGACCAGCTCCCCCAGGACCTGCAGCTCGCCCTGCACCGCGCCCTGCTCCGCAAGCCGGAGCGGGTGCGCCTCATCGCCACCGCCGCCCCCGAGAGCAGCCAGGCCCTGAGCGGCGGCACCCTGCGCCCGGAGCTCTACTACCAGCTCGCGGTGATCGTGGTCCGGGTCCCGCCCCTGCGGGAGCGCACCGAGGACATCCCCGCGCTCCTCACCAGGGCGATGTCCCATTTCGCCGACCGATACCTCAGGACCGCCCCGGAGGTGCAGCCCAGCACCCTGCAGCAGCTCCAGCGGCACGGCTGGCCGGGGAACATCCGAGAGCTGATCAACCTCGCGGAGCGGGCGGTCGTGCTGGGGCAGCAGGCCCTGCAGATCAGCACCGTCACCCCCACCACCTCCTGCCTGCCGCGCATCGAGCCGGGCTTCTCGGTGTCCGCCTGGCTGGAGTCCCAGGAGCGCATGGTGCTGGAGGAGGCGCTCCGGATCGCCAACGGGGACCGCAACCTTGTGGCCCGCCTGCTGGGCCTGGAGCGCAACACCCTCCGCTACAAGCTCAACAAGTACGGGCTGCTCTAGCGATCAGGCACCGGTCCATCAGCCGGACGGTCTCCAAGGAAACGCTTCATCATTCTGTGGGAACAATCCTACGAAGTTGCTCATCGAATCTACCAGACCGCAAACGGGCGCCGAGTCGCTAGGCCTATCAGCGTGTGGCCGCCGTTCCCTAGGGAGGAAGCGTACTTTGGTGCGCGACGAGCGTAGGAGCAAGGACACGCGTCGAGAGGCCAGCGCATCGGTGCCAGCGATCATCCCGCGGCGCCCAGCGCCACCAGCCGCTCCCCCAGCTGGCGCCCCACCTGGCGCAGCGCCTGCAGGTGCGCCCGCGAGGCCTCGAAGCCTGGGGGGGTGTTCATCACCTCCAGCACCCCCAGCACCACCTCTCCGCTCCCGACCACGACGCAGATGAGGTCCCTGGTCCGGTAGCCGGTCAGCGCGTCGACCCGCCCAAAATGGCGCTGATCACACTGAGCGTCCGGGACCGACACCGCCCTCCTGGTCCGGAGGCAGAGCCCCGCCACCCCCGTCTCGCGTGGAATTCGAACCCCCTGCAGCTCGTCCCTGGAGGGGCCGCTCGCGGCCACGAAGCGGAGGTACTCGCCCTCCAACAGCAGCACCGCGCCGCTCTCGGCAGGCAGGATCGCCTGAGCGCTCTGCAGGGCCACCGCCCAGGCCTCGGCGGCGCTGCTCACCCCCTCAAAGGGCTCGTCGGGGAGCGGCTCCACCTCCGGCAGCTCCGGCTCCACCGCCATCGGCTGCACCACGTAGCGGCGGCCCGCCGCCACGTCATTGGCGATCACCGTGCCGTTGGGGAGCGTCTCACAGACCAGGCGCTCCAGCCCCCGCGAGACGCCCCACCGCTCCAGGCCCCGGCCCAGGGCGATCAACCAATTCTCTCCCGACACCTCGATATCGGAGTGGCTGCGCGTGGTGACGGAATAAAGGCCCATGTCTGCGCTCCTCTCCCGGAGGGCTATCACGGCCACCCCAAGCCTCCCAGGCAGCCACTCCCCATGTCCACTCCCCATGACGCCCTCACCCGCTTCCGTCCCTGGGCGGCGCTGTTCGTCGCCCTCGCTGTGCTCGGTTACGTCGCAATTGCCGTCTGGACCGGCCTAGACCAGACCGCCACCGCCCTCGCCACCTTCCGCTGGTGGATCTTCGCGCCGGTGCTCGCCCTGACCCTGGTCAACTACGGCCTGCGCTACCTCAAATGGCACTACCTGCTGGGGAGGCTGGGGGTGAGGCTGCCCCACCGCCGGGACCTGTGGGTGTTCGGCACGGGGCTCGCCATGGTGATCTCCCCCGGCAGAGCGGGAGAGCTGGTGAAGCCCTACCTGGTGCGATCCCTCACCGGCGCCCCCATCGCCAGGACCCTCCCGGCGCTGGTCTCCGAGCGCGTCACCGACGGGCTCGCGGTGGTGCTGCTCGCGGGGCTGGGGGTGGGGACCTGGCACCCGGAGGGGGCCTGGATCCTCCTGGCGCTGCTGGGGATGGTGGGCCTGGGCCTGGTCGCCCTGTTCCTCGACCCGGTGGTGGCGGCCGCGCTGGCCCTGCTCCGCGGCCTCCCCCTGTTGGGGCGCGCCGCGCCGAAGGTGGAGGAGGTGGTGAGCGCCCTGCGGACCTGCCTCTCCCCCGCGCCGCTGCTCCTGACGCTGAGCCTGTCGCTGGTGGCGTGGGGTGCCGAGTGCGTGGGCTACTGGCTGGTGTTCCAGGGCCTCCAGGCGCCGGCGACCCTGGAGGCGGCCACCTTCCTCTACGCGAGCGCGACGGTGTTCGGGGGGCCCTCACCGGGCGGCATGGGGATCGCCGACGGCGCCCTCGTGGAGGGGGCGATCCGCCTGGTGGCCGGCATGGAGCCGGGGAGCGCGGTAGCCGCGGCGCTGCTGATCCGGGTGGCGACCCTCTGGTTCGGGGTGGCGCTGGGTGCGGTGGCCCTGGTGCGGGTGGAGCGCCTGCTGGCTACCGCAGCAGCGCCGCGAGCACCTGGAGCCCCCTCCGAGTGACCTCTGGCGGGCTGGCGGTGTAGCAGACCCTGATGTGGTGGGGGTAGGGCCCAAACGACGGGCCGGGCGCCACGAGCAGGCCGCGATCCACCGCGTCGAGGAGCAGCCCCTCCAGGCCCCGCTCGTCCAGGGCCTGCGCCACATCGAGGAACAGGAAGGTGCTCCCCTGGGGCGCGGGCACCCTCAGCAGGGCGGCGGCCTCCTCTCCCAGCTCCCGGTAGAGCGCCGCAGCCCGGCCAGACCACAGGTCCCCCGAGCCGCTCTCCAGCGCCTGGAGCGCCGCGATCTGCCCGGCGGTCGGCGCGGCGTAGTAGGTGTGGGTCCCCACCCTGCGGGCCATGCCCACCACCTCCTCCGGCCCGATCAGGTAGCCGACCCTGTTGCCCGCCATGCCCCAGGCCTTGGAGAAGGAGTGGAGCGAGAGGGTGCGCTCAGGCGCGAGGCCCCGACAGGGGACGTGCTCCCCGCCCCAGGCGTAGGCCTCGTAGACCTCGTCAGCGTAGATCCACAGGTCGTGCGCGCGCGCCCAGGCCACCAGCGCCACCAGCCACGCCCTGGGGATCAGCAGCCCGGTGGGGTTGCTGGGGTTGTTGAGGTAGAGAGCGACCGTGGCCTGAGTGCGGTGCGCCTCCACCGCGGCGACCGCCTCCTCCGCGCTGCTCACCGCTCCGAAGAACGGCACCTCCACCGCCCGGCCGTGGAAGGCCTTGACCACCCCCGCGATCAGCGGCCAGTGGGGAGAGAGGATCAGCACCTCGTCCCCCGGCCCGACGGTAGCCCCCACCGCGGCGCCCAAGGCCCCCGTGGCGCCCGCAGCGATGAGGAGGTTGGCGGGGGCGGTCGGCGCCTGGTGGCGCTGCTGGTAGCGCGCTGCCAGCGCCCTCAGCAGCGACTCCCGGCCCCTGGGGGGATCATACCTGTGCATCCCGGGGAAGCGCTCTACCGTGAGGTCCTGCATCCTGGCGCCCACCGGGGGCTCCATCCAGGTGTCGCCCACGTGGAAGGGATAGACCTCGCCCTGGAGCTGCGAGAGGCGGTGCGCGTAGGCCGAGTAGAGCGGCCCTCCCATCGCGAGGACGCTGGACGCCAGCCGTGGCATAGGGCCTCCGTCAGGACTGTGAGAAGAACATATAGCCGGCGTACACTGCGATCATCAGCGCGCCGGTCCCTCTGCTGACCCTGCCCCACAGGGCGAGGGGGAGGAGCAGCGCCATGCTGACCAGCACCGCCCCCGTGTCCCACCACACCGCGCTGGAGCCCAGGTCGATGGGGTAGATGATGGCGGTGATCCCCAGCACCATCGAGATGTTGAGGATGTTGGAGCCCACCGAGTTCCCCACCGCCATGTCGGACTCGCCGCGGAAGGCGCTCACCATCGAGGTGGCGATCTCTGGGGCGCTGGTGCCCACCGCCACCACCGTGAGGCCGATGAAGCGATCGGAGAAGCCGAGGCGCTCGGCTAGGATCACGGCGCCATCGACAAAATAGCCGGCGCCTACCACCAACACCACCACCCCCGCCACCAGCATCAACAGGTTCACCGCCCAGTGACGCTCGCCGCCGAAGTCCACCTCCTCGGGGTCGACCTTGACCCGCCCGGAGAAAGCGGCCCGCAGCAACAGGACGTTGTAGATCACCCCCACCAGCACCAGCACCACCCCCTCACCCCGACAGATGCGGTTGGAGGTGAGGAGGAACAGCGGCACCAGCGCCGAGAGCAGCATCGCCGCCCCCAGATCGCGCTTGATGACCGAGCGCTCCACCCGGATCGGGCTGACCATCGCCCCCAGCCCGAGCACCAGCAGCACATTGGCGATGTTGGAGCCGTTCACGTTGGCGAGGGCCATCTGGGTGCTCGCCTGCCAGGCCGCGGTGACGCTCACCGCCAGCTCGGGGGTAGAGGTCCCAAAGGCGACCACCGTCAGCCCCACCACCAACGCGGGGATGCGGAGCTTGAGCGCCAGCTCGCCGCCGCCGCGCACGAGCAGCTCCGCCCCCCCTACAAGAGCGACCAGACCGATGAGCAGAGAGACTAGGAACACACGCGCTCCTCGCAACAGCCCACAGGGGACCACCGCACCAAGGGATATTGAGGTCAGCCCCCTCCTGTCCACCCCCGACGGGTCACGGGCGCTGCTTCCACCTGCGAGATCGCGTCACCTCAGCGCGATAGATCGCCACCTCCTCAGCGCGGCGCGCCGCGTCCCACCCGAGCAGCGCGGCCATCCGCTCGCTCACCGCGTCGAGGGCACCCAGGCCCTGGTCCAGGTCGCGGTAGTAGAGCTGAGTGCGGCGCAGCATCACGTCCTCGAGCCTGGTGGCGCACTCCTCCTCCACCGCCCAGTCCACCGCGGCGAGGATCTCTGGCCTCCCCTCCACCAGGCGCGCGGCGAGGGAGGGGTCCCTGCGGACCCACCTGGCCAGCTCGACCCCCCTGGTGCCGTAGGTGTTGGCGAGCCACAGGGCGGTGTCCTGAGCGATGTGGGGGGTCCCCACGTCGAGGATGCGGCGCGCGACCCGCTCAGCGTCGTCGTCCGAGGGCCAGCCCACCGCGCCGGGGAGCGGCTCAGTGTCCGTCTCTGGCGCGAGCAGCTTCGCTGGCAGGCCACTGGAGAGGCGCAGGAGCTTGACCGCGGTGTCCACCACCTCGCCGGACATGCGCCGGTAGGTTGTGAGCTTGCCGCCCGCGATGGAGATCAACCCGTCCCTGCCCACCTCGATGTGGTGCTCGCGGCTCACCGCAGACTCGTCGGCGGCGTCCCCAGACGGCGGCGCGATCAGCGGCCGCAGCCCGGCCCAGGTGGAGATCACGTCCGCGCGCTGGAGGGCCGCGTCGGGGAAGTAGGAGCCCATCGCCCGGAGCAGGTAGTCCACGTCCTCCCCGGTGGCAGCGAGGTCATCGAGGGGTCCGTCGTAGTCGGTGTCGGTGGTGCCCACGTAGGAGCGGTCCCCCCAGGGGATGGCGAACAGCGCCCTCCCGTCGTCGGGGTGGAAGCAGACCACCGCGTGCTGGAGGGGCAAGCGGCCGGCGTCCACCACGATGTGGACCCCCTTGGTGGGGCGGAGCAGGGGCGCGGGTGCGGCCTGAGCCCCCATCGCCCGGACCCCGTCGGTCCAGGGACCCGTGGCGTTGATCACCACGTGGGCCCGCACCTCCTTGCGCTCGCCGCTGAGGGTGTCCTCCACCACCGCGCCGCACACCCTGCCGCCCTCGTCCCGGAGCAGAGAGGTCACCCGAGCCCTGGTCACCACCACCGCCCCCGCCCTGGTGGCGTCCATCGCGGTCTCCAGGGTGAGGCGCGCGTCGTCGGTGGCGCAGTCGTAGTACAGCGGGGCCCCGGTGAGCTCGCGCTGCCGCAGCCCAGGTTCCCGCTCCCGCAGCTCGGCGGGGCTGAGGTTCTCGTGCAGCTTGGGAGATCGGAACAGCGACAGGCCCTCGTAGATCCACATCCCGGTCTTGATGAACCAGAGGTTGCGCCGGGAGTCCTTGTACACCGGGAACAGGAAGGCCAGCGGGTTCACGAGGTGGGGGGCGATGTCCATCAGGATGCGCCGCTCGCTCACCGCCTCGAACACCAGCGAGAACTCGTAGTGCTCCAGGTAGCGGAGCCCCCCGTGCACCAGCTTGGAGGAGCGTGAGGAGGTGCCAGAGGCGAGGTCGTCCTGCTCGACGAGCGCCACCCGTAGGCCCCGCCGCGCCCCGTCGCGCGCCACCCCGGTCCCGGTGATCCCCCCACCGATCACGAGGAGATCCACCTGTGAGCTCAACCTCTCCCACATCTCCGCACGCTTGGGCATGTCCTCTCCTGCGGCCGCGCTGGTGTCGGGCCTCCCGCACCTGATACCCTCTTGGCGAGGAGGACGGGTGCAGGAACTCGACCAGCTGATCGGCGTAGCGCTCGCACACCAGACTGAGCGGGACTGGGAGTCCGCGGGGCGGGCCTGGGAGGCGGTCGCCGCTCGCGGGGTCCACACCGGGCAGCTCGGGGTCTCCCTGCAGGCCTGGGACCGGGCGGGGGAGACCTGGCGCAGGGCGGACCTGCTCAGGCCCGCGAGCAGGGCCCTGCACCAGGCCCTCGTGCTGTCAGGAGGCGCCCCGGCGCTGGCTGCCATGCCCCGCATCAAGCTCGCCGCCACCCTGGGCGAGCTCGGTCAGTACCGCGCGGGCTGCGCCCTGTGCGAGGAGGCCCTCCAGCACCCCCTCACCGAGGACCAGCGGGCGCTGGCCCTGGACACCTGGCTGGGGGCGAGGGTGAACCTGGGCGAGAAGTGGGGCACAGAGGGCGCGCTGGCGGAGCTCGCCGCGCTGTCCCCGATCGCGGGGGCCTTCCGTCAGGTCCAGCGCGATCACCTCGACGGCGCGCTGGAGCGGGCCCTCGACGCTCTCGACGCCCTGATCGACACCCTCAGCCAGACCGCGGGCATGGAGGCCGGCGTGGCGGGGGCGACGGGGGAGCGGGGCGAGGTGCTCCTCCTGTTAGGCGACGCCGTGGAGGCCGAGGAGGCCTTCTCCTACGCCGCCGAGACCCTCACCGCGCTGGGGCGCCCCTCCCTCACCTGGCGGGCCGAGGCCGGCAGGGCGAGGGCCCAGCTCGCCACCGGAGCGCGCCCCCTCACCACATCGCTAGAGGAGGGGCTGGCCTACGCCCAGCGCAGGGAGCTGCCGATGCTGGAGGCGGACCTGCTGCTGGTGCTGGCGGAGGTGGGAGGCGGGACGGGCGGGCTGGAGCGGGTGATCGCCCTGTGCGGCGAGTCCGCTCTCCGCAGGGGCAGGGCCCACCTGCTGCTGACCCAGCGCGGACGCCCAGGTCACAGCGCGGCGGCGCTCAGCGGCCTGAGCTCCAGCCGCACCTGGTACGCGCGCGCGATGCTGGCAGACGGGCAGCTCGCCGCCGCCCGGGCCGCGATGGAGGAGATGGGGATGCGCCTGGACCTCGCGCGGCTCCCCACAGGCTGACCGCGGCGAGAGCTCCCGCCAGGGCGAGGCGAGGCACAGGAGCCCCGCTGCGACCCAGTGCGCTCGCCGCGACGTTCCCTGCACGGCGCGGGCGCGCGCTCCTGGCGCGACGCGGCACCATCGCCGGGGGGCCGATGGGCGAGGAGCCCCGCGGCGCCGCTCTACTTGCAGTCGCCGGTCCAGTCCCTTGTGGCCACGTCGAAGGTCATGGCGCAGGCGCGCTTGCCTCCGACGATCTTGAACTTGCCGCGGGCGCTGTCCTCTCCGACCGTCACGAAGGTGCGGTAGGTGCCGTCACCAAACTGGCCGAGGTCCAGCTCGCCCTTGCCGTCCCACTCCATCGCGTAGTCGAAGCCAAAGCCGTTGACCTTGACCCTGCTGACCTTGTCGGGATCCGACACCTTGAGCACGGTGGGGGACCGCTTGGCGTCGGCGCGAGCATCGGGGGTCTGCACCACGTGGCCGACAAACTCGGGCTCGGCGGGGGCCTCGACGACCTCTGGCGGGGGCTCGACCACCACCGGGGCGCTGACCGCCTGCTGACCGCTGAGGTAGTACCACACACCGCCCGCCACACCGATGACCACCACCAGCAGCATCCCAAGCCCGAAGATCGCGGCGGCAGCGCCGAAGATGACCTTCATCCCTCCGCCCTTCGCGGCCTGCTCCTCGTCCTCTTCCTCCGCAACCACCACCGGCTCCACCGCACGTGGCTGTGGGACGGTGCGGGGCGGGGGATCCACAGGGCGCGGCCTAGGGGGAGGCACATCGCCGGGGGTCTGCGAGGGGGGCGGGGCCGCCCCGAATTCATCGGTCACACCAGAGGCCCCGCCCAGCTCTGGCACCCCGCCGGCGCCCACACCGAAGGCGGAGGACTCGTCCTCGTCCACCGTCGCGCCGACCAGCGGATCGCCGGTGTCCAGGTCGGGCTCCGCACCCTTCGCCTCTGCGACGGAGGTGCGGCAGAACTTGCGGAGCGGGGTGTCGCCGGCGCCCTGCGCGAGGTCCTCGAAGAGGTCCACCAGCGCCGCCGCAGACGGGCGCTCCACCGGCTCGTAGGTGAGCATCTTGCGGACCAGCTCGCGGACCGCGTCGTTCCACTGAGGCTTGCCCTTGAGGGGCATCGCCGCGACGCGCTCCTCCACCTTGGCGATGAACTTGTTGGGCCGAGGAGGGATCCTCCCGAAACTCTCCTGGGTGAGCAGCTCGTAGAGGGTCACCCCCAGCGAGAACACGTCTGCGGCGGAGGTGTCCTCCTCACCCAGCATCCGCTCCGGCGCCATGTAGCCCTGGGAGCCAAAGGCCAGCGCCTGCGTCTTGGCCTCGCGCTGCGCGAAGTTGGCCCGCGCGGTGCCGAAATCGAGCAGTTTGACCTGCCCGTTGATCGCCAGGAACACGTTGGATGGCTTGATGTCCCTGTGCAGCACCCTGAGCGGATCTCCCCCCTGGAGCGGTCGCCCGTTGTAGGCCGCGTCCAGCGCAGAGGCCACCAAGGCCATGATCTCGAACAGCGCGTGGACCGGGAAGGTCTCGCCACGCTCCGCCAGGAAGGTGGACATGCCCTTGAGATCGACGCCCTCCAGGTACTCCATCACCAGCGCGCACTTGCCGTCGATCGAGGTGAGGTCCTCGACCTTGACGATGTTCTGGTGACGGATCAGCCCGAGCAGACGCGCCTCGTCGCGCGTCCGCATCACCACCTCGTCGTGGGTGGACCACTTGGCGTGGAGCAGCTTGATCGCGACGATGCGCGAGAAGCCGTCAGAGGAGAGCTGCTCGGCAAGGTAGACCTTGCCGAACCCACCCTCGGCGATCTCCTTGATGAATCGGAAGCGGCGCCGCCCTATGCTCATCCATCTGCTCCAATCGCAACGGTTCAGACCCGGCGACTATAACCCACCGCGGTCCATCACACCGAATTCACCGCGAAGACTAACCCTGTTCACACAGACCACCCGGCTTGTTGGCGATCTCAGTGAGCAGGTGCATCAGAGAAAAATAGGCCGCAAGCTGCTGCTCCAGCCCCGGGTTGTTCTTGAGCAGCTTCTTGTAGCTCCACCCCCCCAGGCTGGTGCTGCCCCAGGGGTTCTTGCGGCGCAGGGCCTCGTCCTCCTGCCGGAGGAGCACCGCCCCGACCATCATCACCGTGGAATCGTGCTGATCCATCCGCACCACCAGCTTGTCATAGAGCTGCTCGACCGACGCGTTGCCCACCGCCCACCACTCCTGCTCCTCGAGCGTGGCGAGGTAGGCGGGGTCGATCACCCTGCGCTGGTCGTTGACCTGCTGTACCAGGATCGCCAGCGCGCCCACCCGCTGCGGCATGCGGTTGGGGCAGAAGACCAGCGACGCGTCCTCGGGAAAATCGTTGAGCAGCTCCTCCAGCTTGGGCCCGTAGCTCTTCTCGAGCCTCGCGGTGCGGCGCGCGACCTCCTCGGCCTGCTCGTCGGTGAAGCCGAAGGCCTCAAAATTATTCTGTCGGGTGGAGGGCGTGAAGACCAGGCCGAGGAGCGCGTCCTGGAAGTTGTCCTGGAGCCCCTGCTCCTCCTCGTCCGGCTGCGGCACGCGCTCCTGAACAATGAGGGCCACGTTGACGATGGTCGCGGCGAAGACCGCGCCTGCAATAAAGAATCCTCGCCAGCCCACGCCCGCCCCCTTTCTACTTGTTCCGCTTCCGGACCTCGGCCGCGGTGGGGATGTTCAGATCGACACAATACCCCTTGTCACGAGCGTAGTGGGCCCATGACTTGAAGGCCGGCTCGTCGCCGTAGGACGCCCCGTAATAGCACACCGCCAGGAGGTGAACCGCGACGATCGGATAGGCGTAGTGCTGTGTCTCCGCCGGGATCGTCGAGCCACACAGGTTCTCCTCGTGGTTCGTGGGGCAGAGGATGTTCTCGCCGTAGAACCTATGGCGATCCTCGTCTTCAACCCCCTTCGACCAGCGCTTGAAGGCGGGCAGCAGGTTGGTCTTCCGGTTGTAGCCGAACCTGCTGTCGTCGTAGCCGGCGTTGTGGGAGAGGATGGTGATCTCAGTCACCGCCCCCGAGCGCCTCAGCTCCTGGTCGTCCCAGGCCTCCTTGAGCGCGGCCATCGCCGCCTCAGTGCTCTTCTCCAGGTCCTCGCGGTCGTCCACCCTGCAGTTGCGGATCCGGCACTTGCCCTCGAAGTCCAGGTACTCGCGGTCCTTGACCCTGGGAGGCGCCATCAGGCTCGGAGACCACTTGAGGTCGTCCGCACCGATAAAGGAGCAATTCTTGACGTGGAAGTCCATCCCCTGGCTAGAGAGGCGGAAGGCCAGCTCAGGCATGAACTGCCAGTAGCCCCTGGCGCAGACCACCGACTGGGCGTCGGAGGTGTAGCGGCTCTCGATGTAGGGGATCGCCGCGAAGACCTCCGGGAGGTTCTCGGAGCGCATCTGCTGGACGACGTAGCCGTACTCCTTGCGGATCGACTCCAGGCGCTTGAAGACGTTCCAGGCGCTGAGGTGCTGATCCACCGAGGCGGTGGTGTAGTCGAAGAAGCGCTGGTCCCAGTTCTCGTCCCTGGTCAGGCGCATCTCCCCCGCTGCGTCGGCGTTTGGCGTCGCGACGAAGTCGAGGAAGGGCTGCTTCACGCCCTCGAGGAGCTGCGGGTTGACGGGCTTGCCCGCGTTCAGCGTGACGAAGGCGTAGGCGTCCTCGCCGTCGTCCTTTGGGCCCAGGGGCTTGATCATCCGCCCCTGGATCAACACCAGCGCAGCGATGAGCACCGCGGTGCTGGTGGCCATCAGGAAGAAGCACCCCACGAACCAGACCGGCACCGCAGAGGCGGAGAGCATCCGCACCCTGGTGCGCTCTGGCGACACCTGGATCGCCTTGGGCACCGCCGAGAGGTCCACCGCCTCGACCTTGTCGGCCTCAGACCCCAGCGCCCCCTGCGTCCAGACCCCCAGCCGGCGCGCCTGCACGAACTGGATCGTGACCCCGCGCCCCACCGGGCCCAGGTGCATGGCGCCCCCGTCGTTGAGGTACTGGGGGCTGGAGATGGGGTCGATCTCCTTCCACCTGACGTGGGGGTGCGGAGCGAGGCGGACCGGGTTGGTCCCCATCGGCGCGACCTGCACCGAGGTCCCGTCATAGGCGGTGATCACGCAGTGGCGGACGTCCAGCCCTCTGTAGCCGGTGGAGATCGCGAGGCCGCCAGGGCCTGGGTTGGAGCCCACCCGCACCACGGGGCCGCGAAGCACCTGCTCCCCCTGCCCCGCCATCGGCCCGTCGAGGACCTTGAGGACTACGTCCCACCGCTCCTGACTCACGAGACCACCACCATGTCGAGCTCCTCCGCGTCGGAGAGGGATCCTAGCACCAGCAACTCATCGAGCTCCTGCCCTCCCCACAGGATACGCCGGGCCGGCCGCCTGAGCCACCCAGCAAGTCCCCCTCGCAGCTCTCGCACCGTCAGCCCACTGCTCACGACGAGGGTCTGTGAGGCGCCGTCCACGTCCAGGCGCAGGCGGATCATCTTCGCGAGCACCGTGCGCAGGCGCAGCGGCCCCCCCTCGCTCAGGGCGCGGAGGGGCGCGGTCGGCGGAGGCCCATCCTCCAGCGCGATCCAGGACTCCAACTGGCCACCGAGGCCCAGGCCCCTGCCCACCAGGGCCTCGGTGATGGCGTAGAGCAGGCTGGCCACGGACCCAGAGGCCCGCACCTCCAAGGTCTGCTCAGCCTCCTGATCCAGCACCACCCGCCACGACGAGAGCGGGGGATCCTCCCCTCCCCTCCGCCTGCGGCGCCGCTGCACCACGAGCTCCTCCTCCTCTGCAGGCGGCGCGTCGGCCACCAGCGGCTCGACCGGCGAGGGTGGCCCCTTGGTGCGCGCCTTGAGGCGGTCCGCCGCGCTCTGAGGCGCATCAGAGGCGTCGTCCTCACCCCGCCGCGTGATCCTCCGCGCGCCGGTGACGTCGTCGTCATCCCTGCCGCGCCGACGGCGCGTCGCGCGATCGTCCTGCTGCGGCTCCTCTGGCGCATCGCCGCGGGCGGTCCGCCTGGGCCGCCGCGCCGACAGCTCCTCGTCTGCGCTCTGCCCGCGCGCGAGCCGGCGGGCCGCACCAAGCTCCCCCTCAGGCTCGTCGGTGGAGCCCCCTGGCCCTCCGCGCAGGCGGCGCGAGCGCGCCCCGGCCTGGTCCTCTCCCTCCGGCTCCCCACCGCGGGACCTGCGGGGAGCAGGGCCCCCGTCCTCGTCGAGACCCCGCGCGGCGCGGCGCGGCGCGGGCCCCTGCCCACCGTCCGGCGCAGCGCCAAGCCGGCGAGGCGCGTCCGCGTCGGTGGCCGCGTCCTCGGCGCCAAAGCGCGAGCGCCTCAGGCGCGGGATCTCCGGCCCCGGGGCCGCGGGAGCTGGCGGCGTCCCCTCGGGTCCCCTCCGGACACGACGAGGCGAGGCGTCGTCCTCTGGCGGTGCCGCACCCCGCCTCAGGCGCCGTCCCCCCGCCGGTTCTTCTGTTGAGGGTTCAGGCTCTGCGGACCGCCGAGGCGCGAGGCCCCTGCCCACCCCGGGCCTCCCGCTCAGGCCGCCGGATCGCCCAGAGGGGGCAGGAGACGGCTCTAGAGGGAGCTCGTCGGCGACGGCGGCGCGGCGCGAGCGGCCTCCAAACCGGCTCTGGTTGGGGTCCACCTCCGGCGCGGCCGCCTCCTCCAGTGGCGCGGGCGGCGCGGGTGCCTCAGAGGCTCCCACCTGATCGGCCACGCGCCCCATCAGCTCCATCAGGCTTGGGCCCTCCAGGTCCGGCGCGGTGAGCAGGTCCTTCACCGAGTACACGAAGTCGTCCCCGTCCTGAAAGCGGGAGTCTGGATCGTACTTCATGCACCGCGACAGCACCTCTCGCACCTCTGTCGAGATCAGGTGCCGCAGCTGGTACAGTCGCCGCTGCCCCTCTCCGCGGGAGGCCTGCCGCTCGATGTCGGCGACGGTCCCCTCGTAGACCGGGCGCCCGGTGATCATCTCGAACACGATCAGCGCCAGCGCAAGCAGGTCCGACGTGAAGTCCTCGTCATTCCCCTCCAGCCGCTCGGGAGGCGCGAAGCGCAGCGAGTCCTCCCCGGGCACCGCGGCTGGGTCCTCGCGGTACAGCGCGAGCTCTGGCTGCGTGATCCCATACCCGATCACCCTCACCTGCCCGTCCGCCCGCACGAAGATCCTCCACGGGGACAGCGAGCCGTGGGAGAACACCCCCTCGTCGGCACCCACCGAGGCGGCCTCCAGCAGCACCTGCCCCGCCTGATACAGCAGCTCCAGGCCGGCCCGCGCACCGGCTGGTCGCCCGTCCGCGGCGCAGACGCCGAGGACCTCCGCCACCGACCAGACCGTGCCGGTTGGGTAGATGAACAGGCCCTCGGTGGGGTCGTGGAACACGAGGTTGGCGAGGCCATCGACCCCGGTGCGCTCCATGAAGCCCAGCCCGGCCTGCAGCGCCGAGCGAAGCTCGCCCCTGGCCCGGAGGTGGTGCGGGAACACCAACGCGAAATGCTTGAGCCCCCGGTCCGAGACCACCTCGACCAGCTCCGCCACAGGCCCAGAGATGCGCCGCAGGGTCGGCGTCATTCCCCCGTAGATGTCCATTGATCCTCGCTCCGCGAAAGTGCCGTGAACAGGGTCCCAACCCTAGCAGACTCCCCGGAGGCGCGCGGCACCTTACCCGCAGTTGACGCTAGAAGGGAGGATAATACTTCCGCCGTCCCGTGGCGGGATCGCGAGAGGTGCCGCGAGATGCCGACCGACCGCTATGACCAGAAGAAGAAGGGCCCCTCTCCGCAGGTAGAAGCCCAGGACCTCGAGCAGGAGGAGCAGGCCCCACAG
The DNA here is from genome assembly GCA_016938035.1 of Deltaproteobacteria bacterium. Classification (GTDB taxonomy): domain Bacteria; phylum Myxococcota_A; class UBA796; order UBA796; genus JAFGVK01. The sequence goes on from JAFGVK010000048.1 coordinate 52,382, forward strand.
CACGAGGCCGCAGAGCTCGCGCAGCAGAACCAGCTCGGCAACCAGGCGATCGCGGCGCAGCTCGCCCAGGAGGGCATGGGCGGGATGGACGTTGGCGTGGAGCTGATGGGCCCTGTGCGCCGCGAGGAGAAGGAGGGGCCCCAGTACGGCGGCGACGGCGACGCGGGAGACGACGGGCAGCTCACCCTCGATGACCTCGTGCGGAGCTGGAACCCCTCGGGCCGTCACGGGGAGGACCACGCCCGCTTCATGGAGGCGATGCCGGACGACACCCTGCCACCAGAGGACGCGGCCTTCTTGGGGCAGGTGCGGGAGAGCCCCGCCGCGCTTCCCCCAGCGGAGCGGTGGTTCCCGGACAGCATGCTTCAGCCCTCAGCGGTGGTCGTCGCCGCGTCGCTCACCAGGTGGAGCGAGGGCGTCCGCGCCTGGGCGGGGCCATCCCTCCTGCAGCGGGCCCTCTCGCAGGCCCTCGCCAGCCCGATCCCCACCCTGCAGGATCCCTGGGGGAGGGTCCTCATCGGGCGCGCGAGGGGAGCCTGCCTCGGCCTGTGGCTGCTCACCGGCGCCTCCCGCGCGGTGCAGCCCACCAGCGCCGCCACCGCCGGCCTGATGAGCTTCCACCTGGAGCTGCTCGGGAGGGCCCACACCCTGAAGAACCTCGACCTGGCGTTCGAGCAGTCCGAGGAGAAGCTGCCACAGGCGGGGGCCCTGTACGAGCGCTGGCACAGGTCGCGCGGGGGCAAGGTGTTGCTGCGAGAGCTGCCAGAGGCCGCGGCGGAGCAGCTGCGGACCGCGCTGCGCCTCCTGCTAGACCTCCCCGACGCGCACGCGCTGCTCCCTCCTGCCCCTGGGGCCGACCCCGCAGGGGGCCTGGACGACGATCCGCTGGGCTTGGACGCGATCCTCGCGCAGTTCACCGCCACGGGAGGCGATCGCGAGACCCTCGCGTATCAGGGGGCGGTGCAGGCGGCAGAGCGAATGGCCCACGCCGCGGCCCGGACCAGGGTGCAGCTCGCGTCGGTGGCGGTGCTGCTGTCCAGGGTGTCAGCGGCCTGGAGCGCGGGAGATCCCCAGGCGACGCTGCTCCAGATCCTCGGGCTCCTCGACAAGGACGTGCAGTCGATGCTCAGGCTGCTGGTCGAGGTGGCGAGGGCGGCTCAGGCCCGGACTGTGGACCTCGCCGGTGTCCGGAACGGGCTCACGCGGGCGGCGCGAGCCCTGCAGAAGGCCCAGAGCAAGGGGACCGAGCTGCTCCTCCGCGTGGTGGGGGGCGTGCTGCCCGGGGAGCCGACCCTCTCGCCCGCCCTGGCGCTCCCCGAGGACCCCCTGTCCCTCGCCTGGGCCGCAGGCTCCCCAGCCGACGCGATCCCCTGGCTGCGCGCCAGGGCCTCCAGCCCCGAGGACCTCCTGGCGCTGCTCCTCACCAGGAGCGCCGTCGCCGGCCCCGGAGACCTCGCCGAGGACCTCTGGAGCGCCTGGCGAGCGCTTCCAGCGGCGCTGCGCCCCGTCGCGGGCCTCCTGCTGGGAGCCAACCTGCTGTGGATGGGCGACACCGCCGGCGCGCGGGAGATCGCCAGCGCGCAGCGGCACACCGCCCTGCAGCGCCGGAGCGGCGCGCTGCTGGCCGAGGCCGCGCTGCTAGAGATGGAGGCGCTGCGCCTGGAGGGGCGGGAGGAGGCGCTGATCGCCGCCAGGCTGCAGGCGGGCCGCGAGCTCTGGACGCTGGGTGCGGCGGGGGGCCTGTCCCTGCTCGCGCGCTGGGCCCCCCCCGAGGATGACGCCTGACCTCAGGCCCTGGTCGAGACGCTCGGCGCCATGCGCGCCGCCAGCGCGCGGAGGGAGGTGTGGCCCCTCCGCCAGCACCCGCCCGGCGTGATCCTCGGGGTGGGCGCCGGGCCGGCTCGCGCCTGGACCTGGCGGACGCCGCGCGGTCCGATGACCCCTGAGCGCGCCTAGGCGCCGGAAGGCTGCGCGCCGGGTGTCCAGCCGCAGACCGCGCAGGAGTCGCCGACGTGGACCGAGGCCCTCGCGGTGTAGCAGCCCACGTGGAAGGTCCGACCACAGCCGTGAGGACAGGGGTGCAACACCTCAGGCTCGATCGGGAGGCCGCACAGGGCGCAGGTGGGCAGCACCACCTCCTGAGCCTCCTGCACCAGCTGCTTGGGCAGCTTCTCCACCGCGCCGTACCACGCGAGCCAGGCCAGCATGACCCCGAACAGCCCCGCCAGCAGACCCGGCCCCAGCACAACGGACATCTGAATCGCCCGCTGTGCCATGGGCAACGACAGGAGCGCGGGCGACAAGAACAGCGGCGGCACCGCGGCCAGCACCACCAGCGGCAGGTAGATCAGCAGGCCGAGGATGGGCACCTTGACCGAGGACCCCTCTCCCCCCACCGCGTGCCGCGCAAAGGACGTGGTGAGCAGGGCGAGCCCCACCGAGGGGAGCCCCCCCACCCACAGGCTCTGCACCGCGAGGAGCGCGACACTCCACAGGAGTGTCCACCCCAGCACCATCGCCAGCCCCGCCAACAGGTTGAGGGTTCCAGAGCCGGCATAGTCATGGGTGGGAGGATACTGCGGACGCTGCTCTACCACCTCATCGCCCTTGGGGGGCTGCGGGAGCAGGTGCAGCAGCTCGTGGGGGACAACGCCCAGATCCTCCAGGCGCTCCTCGTCCCGGAGCAGGCGTCCCCTGGCCCGCAGCCAGTAGAGCCGGCGAGAGCCATCCTCCCAGTATCCGCCCAGCCCAGCGTCCCGCGCGATCCGCTGCGTGAGGTCGCGCGCGGGCAGGTAAGACGGCACCACCAAGTTGAGCGCGAAGGGCTCGACGTCGATAACCTGGATGCGGACGGGGAGGGTCCCCGCCGCGGCTGGCAGGCTGGCGCTCGTCACCGCATGGCCTCCACGGTGGCCTCCAGCTCATCGGAGATGCGCTGAAGGGGCTGGAGCAGGCGCTCAAAGGCCTGGAACCACCGAAGCCACGCCTCGTCACCCTGGTCGGCGCCAGGGATCTCAGCGTTGACCCGCCGGATGAAGTCCGTGAACTGGACGATGCGATCGGTGGTGCGCGGCATGGGGTCGTAGAAGTCGTGGGCGTAGTGGATCAGGGTGCCCGCGGAGCGGTAAAGCACCCGATCCGAGGTCCCCTCCTCGATGAGGAGGAACTCGGCTGAGACCAGCGAGGAGTAGAAGCCGAAGGCCCCGATCGCCATCTCCTGCAGCATCGCGGTCCTGAACAGCGCGTTCATGATCTTCTTGTTGAGGCTGACAAATTGAAGCACCCGGGGCTTGAGATAGGACTCCGCCGCCCTGGTCTGGCGACCGGCGCGGGGCACCGGGAGCTGCACCTGCACCATCCGCCCCAGGCGGACGTTGATGCGGCAGATGGCGACCCCGTCGGGGTACTCCTGATCCGCCTGGTGGAGGCGCGGGGCGGCGCTCTCAACCACCCGAGACTCGCGCCGCTCGTTGGTGTCGTACACGGGGCGTCCCGACTCAGCGTCCGGCTGCTCCACATGGAAGAGCCACAGGATGTACTCACCGTCGGCCTTGGGGACCACAAGGGGCACGACCACGTCGGTGAGCAGCTGCACGCCCTGCCCGTGCCGGGTGATGCCGTAGCCACTCTTGATGATCGCGGTGTACTTCTTCTTGGCCTGCTCCAGCTCCACCTGGAGTCCCTGCACGATGCCATAGCCGTGCATAAACAGCGCGTGCCGCTGGAGGGAGCGGCGGTGGTAGAGCTGCTCGTCGAGGAGGTCATCGGCCGTAAGGCAGAGCCCCTCGAACGGCTTCACGCGAATGAGCTGGTGTTCAAACATCCGGGAGTCTCCCGTCTAGCAGAGAAAGAAACGAGCGAAGGTACCCGGCTGACCTGGGTCACCGGGCATCGAACTGGATCGTGAACGCGATATGAGTAGGCCGCTCCTGGCTTACAACCTGGACAATGCGGCGCAGCACGTGAGCGGCGCGCTCGCCGAAGCGGTCGCGAAAGCGCTGGATGGGCTCGAGCTTCAGGACGAAGAAGCTGGTGTCGGCCCGCTGCCCCGGCTCCAACAGGTAGCTCCCCGGCGGCTCGCCCCTGTTGTAGCGCTCCACCACGTCCTTGCCCCCCACCAGCACGCCCCTGCCCAGCGCCATCGGCATGGGCTTCTGCCGCTCGAGGATCCGGACCGGCGCGGCGGTGAGCACGCGAACCATCTCGCCGATCCCCTCCCTGGTGCCTCTGGTGCGGTAGAGCCGGATGGCGCGCCTCACCAGCTCGCGCTGCTGGTAGACCGGCAGCGAGCCGTCCAGGTCGAAGCTGACCCAGGACGCCAGCCAGGGCAGGAACTTCGGCTCGCACAGCATGGGGTCCGTCAGGTGCTCCAGATCGTCGATCCGCTCGGAGACAGAGGTCATGACGTGCTGAAAGACGAAGAGGAAGCGACGCATCGGGTCCTCATCGAGCTTGACGTCGATCCCCTGCTCGTCCGGCAGGCCGCTGCCCCACCGCTGGAGCGCCGTGGACCTGCTCTGCGTGAGCGCCTTCGCGCTGACCGGGCCCTGCCCCTGAAAGACCGCGGGGAGGAACCGCAGGTAGCCCCGGACGGGGACATGGACGATGATCTCGTCTCTGTTCCCCAACGCAAAGGAGTATCGCGAGGCGCCAGCCACCCGGGGCACGATGCTGACCAGGTGGTCGGGGACGTAGTAGCTGGCGGGCTCACCGTTCGCGAGCACGCGCTCCCCGCGGATCCAGGTCTTCTCGCCGCCGTTCTCGTGGCGGACCTCGATCATGCGGACTACGCCGGGGGTCTCGCCCCTCCGGGCCTCCACCAGGCGGAACTGGATGGGGTTCCCCATGTTCCGCCTGAGGTAGGTGGTCGCGGAGCGCACCGGGTAGGCGATGGTCACCACCTGCTCCAGAAACCGGAGGTCTGAGGTGGACCGCGCCTGGACGAGGGAGGTCCCCCCCTTGCCGGTGCGCCGAGTGGGCAGGGCGCGGCGCCTCATGCCTCACCCTCGTCCGAAGTGACCCTGACCCGCCGGATGACAAACACGTCGCGATGCTCGAGCACCAGCGAGGCCACCCCCTGTCCCCGCTCCCAGCCGGGAGAGAGGTCCTCAACGTCATCTATCGCGAAGAGCTGCACGTCCGAGACGTGGCGCACCTCGGGGATCGCCGACACCATACGCCCAAAGTCCTGCGCGTAGAGCGTGCCGTGGAACGGCCAGCCATCTCCGTCGATCCCACCCTCGTAGGCATCTACGAACCGCTGAATCCACTGAGTCGCCCTGGCCCGCACCGCGATCAGGTTCGCGTTGGGACGGAGCCTGACGACCACCGAGATGTCGATCTCCTGGAAGGTCGCGAGGCGCACCACGGGGCGCACGTTGACAAGGGAGCGCCGCGCCAGGTAGCGCTGCACGTGTTCCTTGAGACCGGCGGACATGAAGGTGTCGGGCATGCGCTCGTCCTCCCGCCGCCGGGGGAGGATCACCACCTCCACCTCACCGTCCTGGGTCATGTGCCCGTCGCAGGCTGCGCGAGCGACCTCACCCGACGCCTCCTTGGCGATGATCTCGAAATCGAGGCGTGTGACCGCCCGATCCCTGCTGGTGAGGATCGAGGGCGCCCGCCGGATGATCTCGTCGATGCTCTCGGCGTTCCGCCCACCTGTGGCCGGCAGCAGGTTGTCTACCGCGACGACGTCCGCGTAGCCCTCCACGAGCCGCACCGCTGAAGGACCGATGTTTCCGGCCTCTCCGGGGACGGTGTGGTAGACCTCCACCGCGATGTTGAAGTTGCCGACGGGGAGCATCTTGCCGCGGATCCCATTGCCGAAGGTCAGGGTGCCGTCCACTGCGTCCACCACGAAGACCCGGTCGTCCTTCGTCGCGGTGAGGAACGAGTTGCCCTGAGCCCGGCGCCACTCACGACGCTGTTCGTCCTCCTCGGTCACGTAGACCCGGATGTCGGGGAACTGGTCCGGGTGCTTGAACACCCCCTTTCCCGCTTCATCGGGGTGCAGATAGAGCGGGAAGCGCCTGAGCTGGAAGCTCTGATGCGGGACGCCCAGCCCGGAGAACTTCTCCATCCGGAAGGTGTGGAGGTTGACCGCCTCCACCGTGTTGGCCATCGCGTGGGTGAGCGGCGGCAGGGCAGGCATCGCGGTGCCCGCGGGCGTGCGGAAGACGGCCCTGATCCAGACGCCCTCCTCCTCCGCCACGTCCTTCAGGTCCGTGTAGGACCACGCGAGGACACCCGACTTGTTGAGCATGTACTGCGGGCTGTCGGCCTCCTCATCGACGGCGGCCAGACGGCTCCACCCCAGGCGCCCGTTGCCGAGCGACTCGAGCATCTCCCACGTCACCTGGACGCCCCGGGGGAGGAAGGTCTCACCCCTGGTCTTGAAGAGCATGGTGAGGCGCTGCCCTAGCGGGTAGGGCTTGTCCATCTTCATGTACACCGCGGAGTGGCCCTGGAGCTGAAGCGCCTCGTCACCCGCCGCCGCGTCATCGTTCACATCGATGAACTTATCGAACGGGAAATCACGGTGCAGCTCCCCGGCGTGGCGGATCACCACATCGGAGAGCCGGCGGTTGGCCTCCCGCCAGGAGACCGTGGCCACCTTGGGCGCGGGGAGCGGCTGCTCGTACACGTCCCTGCCGATGACCCCGTCCACACCCAATCGAAGGGAATGCAGCCGGATCGAGATGGGCTGCGGCGGGCTCTTCTTGTCCTTCTGGAAGGTCATCAGCGCGCGCACCAGCTCGAGGCGCATCCAGACGGTCTCCTTGTTGCCAACCTCAGCCCGGTAGAGGTCCTTGAGCTGGGTCTTGGGGTCAACGAGGAACCTGATCCGGCGCTTGCCCGGCTCCAGGGCCCCCTCGGGATCCAGATCCGCGAAGGTGAACTCGTTGTACCTTCCCTCAGGGTGATGGACGACCCGCCAGGAGTCGCCGGTCCGGTACGTGAGCTGCATCGCGTACTTGTCTGACGGCTCCTCGACGTCGTCTCCCTCGATATCAAAGGAGACCTCCATCTCCACCATGATCGGCTTTTGTGCGCGGTTTTCGAAGAGATCGGACCCAAAGAAAAACTTCATCCCCATCAGCGGCGGGATGGTAGGAGCGGACTGGAACGGCAGCGCCGGAAGCTCCCACGACGGCAGCTCAAGCACCGACTTGGAGTCCGGCCCGAAGCTCAGCGAAAGGTCCACGGGGCGCAGCCAGGTGAGCTCCACGTTGAGCGCGGGGAGGAAGCTCTCCAAGGAGACGGTCTCAATGCGCTCCGCCCGGAGGTTGAACCCGTCGGCGGCCATGTCAGACAGGGGCCCGGTCAGCACCACCGAGGTCCCGCTGTACCGCACGCGCTCCTCCGGGATCGTCTCCCACTGCTCGCCGCGCCGGAAGGTCCAGCGGTAGCGCGGCAGGTAGGCGCCGTTGCGGCCAGCGGGAAGCGAGCGGTCGATCAACACAAAGCGCATCGTCCAGCCGGGCCGGATCGGCGGCATGTCCCGGAGATAGAACTCGAGGTTGCGCCCGGTGGCCCGGACCTCCCAGTTGGAGATCGGACGCTCCTCACCTCCGCGGTCGTCCGCCCAGAAGATCTCGAGATCGTCGATCATCTGGTGCGACAGCCACTTCTCGTAGTCCACCACCCCGCGGATCCAGTACTTGTCGTCCTTGAACTGCTCGGGCATGGCGATGGGATCTTCGGTGTCCCCGAAATAATGCAGCTCCTCCTGCCGCTGGAGGAAGGCCATCAGCGGCACCTCCGGAAGGCCCAGCACCTCCTCCTCGTCCTCTGAGGGCTCAACCGGTGCCCAGGGCTCCTCCATGTCACCGGTGTAGTACTCCCAGCGGAACAGCGCGCCGATGGGCAGGTTCTCCTGGTTGGCGGACCGAATCCGAAGTTTGCCAACCTTGATCCCTGGGTTGGGAACAAAGTCCATCAATCGGAAGTCATCGTGGGCCACATACAGGAACTGGTACGAGGTGTACGCGGTGGGGCCATGCTCCACCGAGTCCATCTTGAAGAACTGCACCCCTGTTCCCCCCCCAAACAACACCGCCTTGGCGTTCTCTGGGTGGGCCGCGAAGGGGATCTCACGTACCATCGGCTTGGATCCAGCCCGCACCGCCACGATCCGCTCTAGGTTCACGTCGTGGACCGAGACAGGGGCGGTGGTGAGGTAGTGGAGCGCCTCCCTTCCCTCTACCTGCCGGGTGGACGACCTGGTGAACGGAGGGATCTCCACCACCTTCATGCCCTCCTTCCGGTGCTGGAAGGTGAGCGGCACGATGGCGGGCTGAGCCTCACGGCGCTCCTCCCCAATAAAATTGAGGAAGTGGATGTACGTCTTGTCCGGGACGCGGTTCAGACGGTAGATCGTCATCTCCGTCATCCAAGCGAACAGCTGGACGAGCGTCATCCCGGGATCAGCGTCTCCCAGGTTGGTCCACTCGGGGCAGTATTGGGGGATCAGAGCGCGGGCCTCGCGGACTATGTCCTCGTAGCGCCGGTCATCGAGATTTGGTGGCTTGATGGGCATGAAAAACGACTACCCTCCAGAGGTGAGGAGTAGGCCCAGCTCTTGCTCAGAGAGCGTTGAGCGGATCTTGTAGCGGATCTGAAGACGGATCTGACCGCCATCGTCGGGCCAGGAATCGACACTCACGAGTTCAATACGGGGCTCCCACCTGACGAGAGCGGACTCTACATGCCGGGCGATCGTGTGTGCGGTCGCGGCGGTCGCGGGGGCGAACATCATCTCATGGGCCCGGCATCCGAACTCGGGGAGCATCTGCCGCTCACCGGGGCGGGTCCCCAGAATTACGGTGATACAGTCGCGGATGTTCTCCTCGTACTCGCTCATCTGCAAGCCGCCGGAGCTGGGGTCGAACTGAAAGGGGAATTTCCACCCCCTACCGAGAAAGTCCTTTCGCAAGAGACACACTCACCCAGGTTGAAGCGAGACGAGGCACAGCTTGGAAGCAAGCCCTCCGAGACCGGCATTGCATCACATGGGGACCAAGGAGGGAAGGCGAGGAAGCTAATGGCCGGACTATTAGCGTTAGATGCGGGCTATTCAGACTGACAACCCCCGAAAAGGAACGGCACCTGTGTAGGTGCCGGTGCATTGCTCCGTGCGCTGGCGGTGGCCCCTCGCGAGGAACCACCGCCCGACCGCCCCTACTCGGGCGCGGTGTTGCCCACGAAATGAATCTCAGAGACGAAGCGCTCCTCCAGTTCGACCGTGTGGCGCGCCGCGATCACGAACCCCGTAGGGTTGAACCCCTTCCTCTGCCCGCTGGTCTTGATCTTGACCCCAGCGTGCAGCGCCCCGTTCCCATTGACGATGAGCTTGCCGCGAACAAAGGAGCGCGCAAGCCGGTTGAGCTCCCCCTCGGCCATCGCCTGCGCCCCGCCCTGGGAGGTGACCAACACGTCGGAGATGTAGGCGGTCTCGGCCCAGGTCTTGGCCTCTGAGACCCCGTTCGCACCGCCACCGATGGACACGATGGCGCCCGAGGAGGCGGTCCCCTCCACCTTCTCCTTGGTGATGTAGTCCCAGCCGATCACGGTGAGCTCTGGGGGAATCCCGAAGTCGGACACCGTGTAGTCAAGGTGCAGGATCTGATCCTCCTTGAACTCCACCGGCGACCCGGAGTACTGGGCCTTGACGAAGTCGATCTTGCCCTCGTTCGCCAACAACAGGTACCCGTTGCGTGCGGCGAGGCGCTTGGCGAAGTTGAGATCAGACTCGTTGCGCTGGAAGATATACTTGTGCGTGCCGCTGGTGGAGTCCACCGTCCCTGCGGTGGCCTTCGACGATGAGATCACCGCCGACACCGCCTGATCGTCGGTCTTCTCCTCATAGACAAGCGTGCGACGGGACGCAGCCATCTTCACCAGGGGGTCCATCGCCTCGACCTGCACCACCTGGTTTCCCTGTCCCCAGCTGTGGCGGATCGCGGTGATCTGCCCGACGAACACCTTGCGGGAGGAGCCACCCACCGAGATCTTCACGTCCGCACCGATCTTGAACGAGCCCCAGGATGAGTTCTCAGCAGAGAACCGGATCTGGGCGATGCCGATCATGTCGACGTGATCCTCGACAGTGAACCCCTTGATGCCCGAGGGCTCGGCGTGCGTATACTTGGTGCCCGCGATCTCCACCTCGAAGCGCGGAGCCGCACTGGGCTGTTCATTTCCACTCATGACTTCACTCCGTCCGCGAAGGTGGTTGGCAGGGAGAGAGACACCCCCCTCCCTGCTGAACAAGCGCTAGACTCAATTACGGCCACGGCCCTTGTTGGACATGCTCTCGCCAGCCTGCTTGGCAGCCTCACCGAGCGCCTCGCCGAGGCCGCTGATACCGGGTGAGGACGCGCTGGAGGCCGCGGGGCTAACGCTGGGCGCGCCTGACCCGGCCGGTCCGCCGGCCGAGGGGGCCGACGCCTGGGCTCCGGCAGCCTGCGCCGCAGCGGACGAGGAGGCAGAAGGAGCCCCCTGCGCCGGCGCGTTGGCAGAGGCGATCCCTGGGGCGGGTGCGGCACCAGCTGGCGTGGCAGACGCGGGCTGAGCGGCGGCAGGAGCCGACCTTACCTCAGGAGCGGCGTCACGGGCAGAGGGCGCGGCCTCAGCGGCGGGTGCCGCGTCACGGGCAGAGGGCGCGGCCTCAGCGGCGGGTGCCGCGTCACGG
>JAFGVK010000049.1 GCA_016938035.1 Deltaproteobacteria bacterium
AGCACATCCCCCACCCGCTCAGTGGACCCCCGCCACCTCCGTCACCAGGCGCGGCTGCCGGTCCAGCCTGAGCGAGAGGCCCTGCCGCCGCCCCCTGCTCCACCAGGTGCCGAGCTGAGGTGGCTTGGGGTCGCCCTCCACCGCAGAGGTGAACAGGGCGCTCCCCTCCACCACGCCGCGCCGATCCGCGGTGAGCAGGGCGCGCCAGTGCCACCAGCGGCAGTCCCCCCACTCCAGGAAGACCATCGCCACCTCGGCCGGGGCGCGGCCGCGCTGCTCCCAGCGGAAGCTCCCCATCAGCCCCACCGCCCGCACCGAGGCCTCGCCGTCCACCTCCGCCCGAGAGAGCGCCCCGAGGAACCCGTCCAGCTCGGCCCGCGCCACCCCGATCTGCGCCAGCGGGAACAGATCCACCCGCGCCAGGTGTACCGCCAACGCCACCGAGGGGGCGCCGCCGGTGCGGGCGAGGTTCTGGATCACCGCCGACACCAGGGCGCGCCCCGCGGCCTCATCGCTGAGATCGGGGTCGAGAGACAGGGAGTGGACCTGGAAGCGGGCGGGTAGCATGGGCGAGGACTATGGGCAGACGGCCGCCGGCGCAAGCGGAGCGCGCAGGGACGCGTACCACCCGAGCACCCGGGGGTGCCCCTCAGGGAGGATCACCTCCTGCTCGGGGCGGCCCCCCCACTCCATCAGCACCCTGCGCCGCCCCACCACCACCACCCTGGAGGGGGGACCCGCCGCCGCCTGGGCGTCCCCCCTGCGATCGAGGGGGAGCACCACCGCCAGCCGGCCCCCTGGGCCGGAGGCGCGCAGCCCCGCGGCGAGGAAGTCGGCCAGGGTAGCGGAGGACTCGGTGCGCGCGGCGGCCCGCCAGGGGTCAGGCGCGACCGGGCCGGTTCCACCGGCAAAGAAGGGGGGGTTGCTCACCACGAGATCATAGCCGCCCTCGGTCCACTCCCGCACCTCGCCCCGCACCAGCCTGGGTGACACCGCGCTCTCCGCCAGGGAGCTGGCCCAGCCCCGCGCCCACTCGGGTCGCAGCTCCACCCCGGTCACCTCCAGCCCCCTCGCAGCTAGCAACAGGGAGATCACCCCCGATCCCGCCCCCAGCTCCAGCGCCCTGCGCGCGGGGCGCTCCAGCGCGAAGCCGGGGAGCCAGAAGGCCTCTGCCCCGTAGCGGAAGCCCCGCCTGGGCTGGTAGACCACCACCCCCGGCGCGGGCGTCTCACGGGTCCACCCCTCCATCAGGGGGCCAGCACCCGATACGAGAGCACCCGGATCTGGTGCGGCCCCTCAACGTAGCCCTCCACCAGCACCACCTCGCCCACGTAGGGGCGCAGCAGCGAGGCGCTGTCCGGGAGCAGCTCGTACCAGGCGCCGGAGTTGCGGTCCTGCACCCCCACCTGCACGCCCAGCTCCCCCAGCGGCCCGACCCAGACCTCCATCCCGTGCAGCCCCTGCGGCACCTTCCAGTCCACCACCCACAGCCCCAGCGGCGAGCGCACCCCGTCCACGTCGGCGAGGTGCCCCTCCAGGTGCTGCAGCGGGGCGCTGTCCTGCCCCAGCCGCAGGCGGGTCAGCTTCCCCTGCGGCTCTAGCAGCAGCGCCGCGCCCTCGTCCAAGCGCACCAAGCCCTGAGTGTGGGCGACACACCCGCCAGAGACCAGAAAAATGAAAGAGAGAAGCATCCGAAGCATGGTCAGGCACATAGCCGGGATGTGGAACCCCTGTGAAGTCCCCCGGCGTCTGTTGGCACCCTTCTGACCTCACAATATGTGGCCCGGGATGTGTTCCCTCGCCAGAACCGGCAGCAGGAGCTCCCAGCCCATGCAGAGCCTCCCAACCAGAATCGCCAACCTCACCCTGATGCGCCGCCTTGGAGCCAACGCGCTCGCTGAGTCCTTCCTCGGCGTGCTCGACGACCCCCCCGGCAGGATGGTGTCGGTGCGGCGCCTGCACCCCTGGGTGGTCCAGAGCCCCGACCTCATGCGGCAGATCGAGACCCGCCTCCTGGACCTGTCCTCCGGCTCCCACCCCAGCCTGGTCAACATCCTGGAGTACGTGGACTCGGGCGACGAGCGGCTGGTCGTCGAGGAGTGGATGGAGTCGGTCTCCCTCGCGGAGGTCATCAGCTGGTGCCAGCGGCAGGAGCAGGTGATCCCCCACGCGATCCTCCTCGACCTGGGGGTGCGGGTCTGCGACGCGCTGGACGCCCTCCACGCACGGGTAGGCCGCGAGAGCCGCGACGAGCACGTGCTGCACCAGGGCCTGCGCCCCTCGGCGGTGCGGGTCACCCGGGAGGGCAGGCTGGTGGTGGGCGGCTACGGCTTGGTCCGCTCCGAGAACGCCCTCCCTCAGCCGCCCCCAGAGGCGGAGATCGCCCCCACCTCCGGCTACCTCACCCCAGAGCAGACCTGGCCCGACCGGGACCTCAGCCCCGCCACCGACCTGTTCGCCCTGGGGACCCTGCTCTTCGAGATGAGCACCCTCAAGCCGCTGTTCGACGGCAGCAACCCCCTCGCCACCATCAAGCTGGTGCGAAACGCCGAGGTGGACATCTCGCTGATCGAGGCGCGGTCCGCCTTCCCCGGCCTGGAGAAGGTGCTGTACCGGGCCCTCACCGAGAACCCCAAGCACCGCTACCAGCGCGCCTTCGTCCTGCGCGAGGACCTGCGCGGGCTGATGGCGGGCTACGACTTCACCCACATCCAGCGCGACCTGCTCGATTTCCTCACCCCGATCTTCCTGGAGCACGCCGCCGCCGCGCAGGAGGACGCCTCCCGCAACCTGGAGGAGACCACCGCCAACCTGCTCGGGGATCCCATGGGGATGCCCGTTCGGGACCTGGGCGAGCGCCTCGACCCCCTGGCGGGGCTGGACCTCCCCGATCGGCCCGACACGCTGATCCCTGACGACCCCTCCCGCTGGGAGGACGCCTTCGCCCCCCTCGACGTGGGGATGCTGGGCGGGGACTACGACACCGCCGAGACCGGCGAGACCATCCCCCCCCTCCCGCTCGACCGGCCGATCCCGCCACCGCCCGCGGCGCCCTCCCCCCTGTTCCCAGAGCCCTCACACCGCGGCCCCTCCCCCTCGACCTTCAGCTTCGAGCGGCAGGACGAGCCTGCCCGACAGGTCGTCGCCATCCCCCACGACGAGCCCGCCCGACAGGTCGTCGCCATCCCCCACGACGAGCCCGCCCGACAGGTCGTCGCCATCCCCCA
>JAFGVK010000050.1 GCA_016938035.1 Deltaproteobacteria bacterium
CACCGCGGACGTGAGCCGCTGCAGGGGCTGCGGTCTGGTCCAGACCAGGCCCCGCCTCTCGGAGGAGGCGCTGAGCACCTTCTACGACGAGGGCTACACCGAGTTTCTAGAGGGGTACGACCCGGACGGGCGCGGGGCGGACTGGCTCAACGACTACCGCCTCACGGTGATCCGCAAGGTGCACCCCCTGGGGCCGGAGGACCGCCTCCTCGACGTGGGGTGCAACCAGGGGAGGGGCTGCGGCGGCTTTGGAACGCGGGGGCCCTCTGTGGTGACGTGGGCCAAAGGGGGGGGGCGCCACCACGCGACCGAGAAGCTCCGCTACGATAGGGGTGGTGAGCCGACGGACCACGCGCGCCGTGTGAGGGGGTTGGGTGAGCGTGCGGAGGTGTTGGGGTTTGAAGCGACCGCTGGGCCTTCCGCGGTCGTGTTGGGAGGTGTGGCGTGAGTAGAGCGGGGAGAGACCGATGCTGACTCGACTCAAGGTGACGGGCTTCAAGAACCTGGAGAATGTAGATGTGCGCTTCGGTCCGTTTACCTGTGTGGCTGGCCCCAACGGCGTCGGAAAATCCAACCTGTTTGACGCCATCGCGTTCCTCTCGGCGCTCGCGGACAGGCCGCTCGCTGAGGCCGCTGCGACGGTGAGAGGAGCGGAGGGACGGGTCGGCAGTATTCGAGACCTGTTCCACGTCGCGGGGGGGCGCCAAGCCACTGAGATGTCCTTCTTGGTCGAGATGATCGTCCCGCTGGAGGGGAGCGATGACCTCGGTTCAGAGGCGAAGGCCTCGTGGAGCTTCCTGCGATACGAGCTGAGTCTGCGGGAGCGGGAGGAGGCGATGGCGCTCGGGCCGCTTGAGGTGGTGGCAGAGCGTATGGAGCACATCACCAAGACGAGCGCGCCACATGAGCTGAGGTTCTCTCACAAGCCGGCCTGGCTTGACTCTGTCGTGGGGGGATCGCGGCGCACCGTCCCCTATATTGAGACCAAGGAGGAGCTGGTCCAAGAGGTGCTGCGGAGCATCGTGCTGCTCCGAGCAGACAGCGCCGAGGGAAAAGGGGGGGGACGGCCGCGCAAGCTGTTGGCGTCCAATCTCCCCCGTACGGTGTTGTCGACGGCGAACAACGCCGCTGAGCACCGCACCCTGGTGCTCGCGCGCAAGGAAATGATGGGGTGGACGCAGATACAGTTCGAGCCTTCGGCGCTCCGCTCGCCGGACACCTTCTCGACACCTCCGGGCGTAGCGCCCACCGGCGCCCACCTGCCCGCGACGCTGCTCGCCATGGGGCGTGAGGCGAAGCGGAAGGGGACGATGGAGCCCGAGGATGTCTACCAGCAGGTCGCCAATCGGCTGGCCGAGCTGTTCGAGAACGTCCGCACCCTGCGGGTGGTCGAAGATGACCGGCGGGAGCAGATCTCCATCGTGCTAAGAGACCTGCAGGGCGTTGAACACACCGCGAGCTCTCTGTCGGACGGTACGCTGCGCTTCTTGGCGCTCTCGATCCTTGAGGCGAGCGACGCCGGTCCGAGCCTCGTCTGTCTGGAGGAGCCAGAGAACGGGATCCACCCCGCGAGGATCCCTGCCATGTTGCGGCTCCTTCAGGGCATCGCCGTGGACACCTCCATGCCCGCGGGGATGGACAACCCCATGCGTCAGGTCATCATCAACACCCACTCTCCTCGCCTCGTGAAGCAGGTCCCGGCGCACAGCTTGGTGCTCGCTCACGCAGAGGAGCGGGTTCAAGGGGGGGTGCGCGAGCGGCCTCTGTCGCTGCAGGGCCTGCCAGACACCTGGAGGGCGCAGGACGGGGCCAACACCGCGCTTCGGCTGTTGACGGACTACTTCCTGGAGTTGGACGACTACAGCGGTGAGAACAGTGTTCGTCCCGGAGAGGAGCGGGTGGGAGACAGAGAGGACGTTCGACAGCTCTCTCTCTTTGAGGGGCGAGAGGATGGGGAGGGAGCGTGATCTGTGGCGTGCTCGGCGAGGGCCCCAGCGATGACGTGCTGGTGCCGATCCTGCGGTGGATGATGCAGCAGCTGTGCGTCGACGAGCCCGAGGTGCGCTGGATCGATTACCGCCACCTCGGCACCGGGAGGACCCTGGCCTCAAAGGTCGACGCGGCGCTGCGTCTCCAGCCATGCGACCTGCTGTTTATCCACAGGGACGCTGACAAACAGCCTCCAGAGCTTCGATACGCGGAAATCCGAGCGGCCGCCGCAGCGCAGCCCTATGTCGGGGTTGTCCCGGTGCGGATGACTGAGGCCTGGCTACTCGTCGATGAGCAGGCCATCCGTCAGGCATCGGGGCGGGTGACGGGGAAGGCCCCGCTGGGACTGCCCAGGTGGGGCCGTATCGAGGAGATCGCCGATCCCAAGGCGCTACTGCAAGAGGCTCTCCTCCTGGCACATGAGGGAAGGGGGCGGCGCAGGCGTGGCTTCGATCTGGTACAGGCGAGGAAGCGAATCGCCGATCTGGTAGAGGACTGGTCGCCCCTGCGGAGCCTGCCCGCCTTCCAGCGGCTGGAGCGCGAGACCGGCGAGGCGCTGGGGGCGCTTGGGGTGACCGTCCGGTCGCCGGCGCGA
>JAFGVK010000051.1 GCA_016938035.1 Deltaproteobacteria bacterium
ACCATTTGTTTGAGCAGGTTGCCCGCCGGATGGTCGTCCGTCCGAGCCCCCGCCTTCTATCCGGGGGGGGCGAGGCGTCAAGGGGCGGGGTGTATTTGTGCGGCGTGTCTGCGCCCCCCCACTCCCAGGGCGCGGGGCACCCCGATCCCGAAGGCCCGCCGGCGAGGCTGGATATAGGCCAGGCTTCGGGCTCCGGGGGTCCACCGGAGCGGCGCGGTGGATCTACCGGCCCGAAGACCTCACCTAGGGTGTGGCCCAGCAGGCCGTGCCACCGCCCCGATCGCCGCCCCTGTGACGCGGCAGGGGATGGGGTCCGCCGCTCTGGCACGGTGTGTCGCCGCGTTCACCGGGGCGGGCCAAAGGCACGGTGGGGGCCTCGCCCCAGTTCGAGGCCAGGGCTGGCCGCGCCAAGCCGCTCGCGGCCGGGCGCCTGGGCTTGCTTCGGCGTCCTGGTGCCCCGCCGGTCATGGGCGCCTCCTCAGGGCCTCAAGGGGCACCTCCACGTCGGCCAGCGGGCCGGTCGGGCGGGTCCACCGACGCCGGGTACGGAGCCTCAGCTCCACCTCGTCGCCCTCTGCCACCCCCTCGGGGAGCAGCGCCAGCGGCAGCCAGCCATCCGCTCGCTGCTCCCACTCCACCTGCGCCGCGCCGTCGTAGAGCTGGTCCACCACCCCGTGAAGCACCAGCGTAGTCCACAGAATGCCAATCGCCATCATCATCACACCTCCTCGAGCGGCCTGAAGGCCAGCGCCTCTGCGATATGGGGACGCTCCACCACCGGCGTCCCCGCAAGATCTGCGATGGTCCTGCCCACCTTCATCACCCTGGTCAGGGCCCGCCCCGACAGGCCATACTGCTCACCCGCCTGGACGAGCAACACCCTCGCCTCCGGCACCAGTTGGACGTGAAGCTCCACCTCGGCGGCGCTGAGGCGCCCGTTCGGGACCTTCTGGCCCCTCGCCAGCTGACGTGACCTCGCCTCGGTGACGCGCTGCCGGACTTGCTCTGACGACTCCCCCTCCACCGCCGAGAGGAGCTCATCGGGGGCCACCGCACGGAGCTCTACGTGAAGGTCGACCCTGTCCAGGATGGGGCCGGACAGGCGGCGGCGGTACCTCGCCACCTCGCCGTCAGTACACTGACACGGGAGATCACTCCCCCGGTTGCCACAGGGGCAGGGGTTGGAGGCCATCACAAGGGTGAAGGCCGCGGGATAGGTCACCGCCCCCCGCGCCCGCCGGAGACGGACGACCCCCTCCTCCAGCGGCGTCCGAAGCTGCTCCAGGACCACCCGGGAGAACTCGGTCGCCTCGTCCAAGAAGAGCACCCCCTGGTGTGCGAGGCTGAGCTCGCCTGGGCGAAGGCTCAGGTCCCCTACCATCCCCGCACCGGTCACCGTGTGGTGCGGTGCCCGGAACGGACGCGTCCGGACCAGGGGCGCGCCCGGTGGGAGTAGCCGGGCCACGGAGTGGATCCGCGTCACGTCCAGCGCCTCCTCCGGGGTCAGGCTCGGCAAGATCGTGGGGAGCCGGTGCGCCAGCATGGACTTCCCGCAGCCCGGCCTCCCGGTCATGTGGAGGTGGTGCGCTCCCGCCGCGGCGATCTCCAGGGCCCGCCGCGCCAGGCCCTGTCCCCTCACCTCTGAGAGGTCCACGGTCGCCGGCCTAGGGAGCGCTTCTTGAGGGGCGGGGGCCAACAGCTCCAGCTCTCCCCTCATCCAGGCGACCACCTCGGCCAGGCTACCGGCGCCTAGCACCCTCACCCCCGGCACCAGGGCCGCCGCTCTCGCCGCCTCCGTCGGGAGCACCAGGGTCTTGTCGAGCGCTCGCGCCAGCAGGGCCAGGGCCAGGGCCCCTCTCACGGGGCGCAGCCCTCCTCCAAGGGACAGCTCCCCTACCACCAGCAGCTCGTTCAGGCGCCCGACTGGCACCGCGCCATCTGCCGCTAGTATACCGATCGCGACCGGTAGATCGAAGGCGGTCCCGTCCTTGCGGACGTCCGCAGGCGCGAGGTTCACCACCACCCGCTTGCGGGGGAAGGTGAGGTCCGCGCTCTGGATCGCCGAGCGCACCCGCTCCGCCGCCTCCTTCACCGCCCCGTGGGCGAGCCCGACCACGCTCACCGCGGGGAGGCGCCTGAGCAGGTCCACCTCCACCTCGATGGGGATCGCGTCCACCCCCTCCAGGGCACCACTGACAACCTTGACCGCCATGTTCACCTCTTCGCCAGAGGGAAAGCAAGGAGCAGGCCAGGGCGACATCACGTTCAAAACACCCATACCAGCCACCCGGGCTGACACCCTTGACAGCGACGATCGTCAGCACCCTCTATACTCCGCGAATAACCGCTGGTATGGACTGACAGGGCGCGCCGACGGCTCCGCCAGCGACGGGCCAACCTCACCCCCGTGCGGGAGGGTGCGGGCCCGGAGAGCAGCCCGCTGGAGAAGAGGGGCCACCACCACCAGCCACACGGTCGCGGCATGCCGAGCCCGGCCCTGCCCGGGTCCCCTCCCCCGGGCCCAGCGAGGTCGCCCGGACGAGCCGCGAGACACAGGCGCCTCGCTCCAACAGACCACTCCGACGCACCCTGCTCGCCGGACGCCGACAGGCCGCAGGTCCGGCTGTGCCTACCCTCGCAGCGTGTCAGCCAAGGGGAGCCCGCGACCGGGGCCGCAGGTCCCCGCTCTCCCGCCCGACACCTCAGGCAGAAACTCCGGTCCGAGCACACCATGTCGTGGAACCACCGGATCGCCCGGGGCTTGGCATTTCCCAGCGCTTGGTGAGGCGGGCGAGGCCTGGGCCGTTCGTTCGCGTTGCTGCCCTGCCTCGACGCTCCTCGGGCGCGGCTCGGGCGGCAAGGGGCTGCTGAGCCCGAGCCGACCGTCGTGATTTCTGAAGGGTCGTTCATAGCGACGGACTTGTCATGCGAATCGACGGTTACAGCGAGCAAGTGGCGACCGCATCGTCCGGAGGCCCCGTCAGGCGCGCGCCGATCCACGGGTGCCGGCCCTCCCCACCGGCACAGCGCAGACGCGTCCACCGGTTGAGGGGCACGCGCCATCACCTCCGCCTCGGCCCAACCGGGCGCTGCCCGAGCGGCGGGACAGCCGTAGACCCGCCACCCGCCTGCACAGGAGCGACCCCCTAACGCCTGCGCTGCGGGGGCCGCCGCACCCCCCCCGAGGGCTGGCCACGCCCCGGCCGGGGTCTCCGCACCTCAGGAGGGGGAGGCGCAGCGCGGAGCACTGAGGGCTCGTGCCAGGGCTGCTGATCATCTACCGGCAGTCGCTGCCGGGTCAGCCGCTCGATCGCCCTCAGGTACTCCGCCTCGGTCTCGTCACAGAAGGAGATCGCCTGCCCCTCCGCTCCGGCCCTAGCGGTGCGCCCGATCCGGTGCACATAGGTCTCTGCAGGGTGCGGAAGGTCAAAGTTGATGACGTGGGTGATCCCGTCGACGTCGATCCCGCGCGCCGCCACATCGGTGGCGACGAGGACCCGCAGGGAGCCGTCCTTGAAGCCGTCAAGGGCCTTCGTTCGGGCACCCTGTGACTTGTTGCCGTGGATGGCCGCCGCGCCGATCCCAGCGCCGTCCAGGTGCTTCACCACGCGGTTGGCGCCGTGCTTGGTCCTGGTGAAGACCAGGGCGCGACCGATGTCGTTGTGAGTCAGCAGGTGCGACAGCAGGGAGCGCTTGTGCGCCTGCGGCACGAGCATCACCGTCTGGCCGATCCGCTCCACTGGGGTGGACTCAGGCGTGACCTCCACCCTCAGCGGGCGGCGCAGCAGCGTCCCAGCCAGCTGAGCGATCCCGGCGGGCATGGTGGCTGAGAACAGCAGGTTCTGCCGCTTCTCTGGCAACAGCGCGATCAGCTTGCGAATGTCGTGGATGAACCCCATGTCGAGCATCCGGTCGGCCTCGTCGAGGACGAGGAACTCCACATGCGACAGGTTCACGTGCCCCTGGTTGTGAAGATCCAGCAGGCGCCCAGGGGTCGCGACGAGGATGTCCACCCCCGACCGCAGCGCGTCCACCTGGGGCCCCTGCCCGACCCCACCGAAGATCACTGTGGTGCGCATGTCGAGGTGCGCGCCGTAGGCCTGGAAGCGCTCACCGATCTGAGCGGCCAGCTCTCTGGTGGGGCTGGTCACCAGGGCGCGGACCCTGCGGGGCCCCGGCCGCTTGCTCTCCCACAGGAGCTGAAGTACCGGGAGCGAGAAGGCCGCGGTCTTTCCTGTCCCAGTCTGCGCGATCCCGAGGAGGTCACGCCCCTCAAAGAGCGCCGGGATGGCCTCCGCCTGGATGGGGGTAGGGGTGGTGTAGCCCTCGTCCTCGAGCGCGTCGAGGAGGGGATCGATCAAGTCAAGTTCTGCAAAAGACAGCAAGAAACCTCTGGGGGAAGACGCTGCGCACCTATGCGGTTCCCAGGCCTACCGCCACAGGGAAGCCGGATCCCCGTCTGCTGGCTCGCAGCCTGGTCCGGCTAGCGAACCCAGAAGTAGACCGTCTCGGGGTAGGTGGTGCGGCAGGTGACGTCCACGTAGTCGCACTGCTCGCCGGATCCGACGTCCTGCTGCTCCCCCTCGGTGCCGAAATGGTGCCCGTTCTCCAGAGACCCCAAGCCCGCGTCTGCTTCGCCGATCCCTGTGGCAAAGAAGGAGACAACACCCGAGGTGTCCGCGCCCGCGTCCGTGCGGCCGATCACCAGGTAAGAACCGTTGGTCAGGCTCCAGGTGGCGGGCAGGGATCCCCACAGCCCCTCCCCGGTCCAATTGTACCGCCGCGTCCAGTCCACCGCGCAGGTGTCGAACCAGCTGTTCCCACTCCAGGGGAAGGTGGCGAGGGCGGCGGTGAAATAGGCAGCCGGTGTGGCGCCCCCGAGACAGCCGTCGTTGGTGGCGATGTAGTCCGAGGGGTAGAGGTTATCGGTGAGCATCAGGTCATCGGCGGACAGATCGCCCCAACCAGCGCCCTTGGCGTCCGCGTTCGTGGCGAGGGTGGCGGTGTCCCCATAGACCGCGGCGCTGGTCCAGTCGCTCTTGCCCGAGACCCAGTGCTTTCCATCCTGATTGCTGAGCTTGGCCACCAGGGTCCAGCCCCCCGAGGCGCGGGTCAGATCGCAGCGCACTTGGTAGGCCGCGCCTGATGAGCTCTCCAGCCAGTAGGTCCCATCGCCGGGGTTGGAGGTGCGGGTGGCGAGGACATCGGCGCAGTCCGAGGCGGGGCACACTGCGCCCTCCCCCAGGACCAAATCGTCGTTGTCCACCGTCCCGTCACAGTCGTTATCCGCCGCGTCGCAGATCTCGGTGGCGCCCGGATGAATCCCGGCGCTCAGCGCGTCACAGTCGCCCCCCACGTTGACCCACCCGACCCCCGGCGCGTAGCACTGATGACGCAGGCTGGAGGTGGAGCCGTAGTGATCGCCATCCTCGTCCTGATACCAGTCCTCCGCGTCCAAGGCGTCCGCCTCGTCGATCACCTCGTCACAGTCGTTGTCCGCGCCGTCACAGCGCTCCACCCCACCCGGGTGGTTGAGCGCGCTTAGCTCGTCGCAGTCGCCTCCACGCCGCTCCCAGCTGCCACCCGGATCCTCACACAGCCACCGGACCGTGCTGTCCGCGCCGTAGTGATCGCCGTCTGTGTCTTGATACCAGGCCAGCGCCCCGGCGGCGCCCTCCTCGTCGGTCGCGCCGTCACAGTTGTTGTCCACCCCATCGCACACCTCGCCCGCACCAGGGTGGTTGCCCGCGCTCAGCTCGTCGCAGTCCCCACCTCTCCCCACCCAGCCAGCGGCTGGGAGGTAGCACTGGCGAACAGCGCTGGCGTCGGCACCGTACAGATCACCGTCGGAGTCCTGATACCACTCGGTGGCGTCCACGGCGTCCGCCTCGTCCACCGCCGCGTCGCAGTCGTTGTCGACCCCGTCACAGGACTCATCTGCACCAGGGTGGTTCTCAGCGCTCAGCTCATCACAGTCTCCCCCCTGCGCCACCCACCCAGCGGCGGGCGCGTAGCACTGGTGCACCTCACTCGCGTCGGCGCCGAAAGAGTCGCCGTCCGTGTCCCGGTACCAGTCCGAAGCGTCCACCGCCTCCGGCTCATCGACCAGCGTGTCGCAGTCGTTATCCGCCCCGTCACAGCGCTCGGTGGCGCCTGGGAAGTTGGCGGCGCTCAGGCCGTCGCAGTCCCCCCCAACGGAGACCCAGCTAGCCGCAGGGGCATAACACTGGTGGGTGCGGGTCGCGTCTAGTCCAAACAGATCGCCATCCCCGTCCTCGAACCAGTCCGCCGCGTCGGTGGCGTCCGGCTCGTCCACCGCGCCATCGCAGTCCGTGTCACGCCCGTCACACCGCTCGTCCGACGCGGGGTTGGCGCCGGGGTCCGCGTCATCGCAGTCGCCAGGCAGGTGGAGCCACTCGGGTCCCGGCGCCTCACACAGGTGCTGCAGGCTGGTGAGCGCCCCGTAGGCATCGCCGTCGGCGTCTTGATACCAGTCCTTGGCGTCCACCGCCTCTGGCTCGTCCACCACCCCGTCACAGTCGTTGTCCGCACCATCACAACGCTCGGTTCCGTCCGGGTTGTTGGCAGCACTGCGCTCGTCACAGTCGCCGGGCGTCTGCACCCAGCCGACCCCCGGAGATTCACAGGCGCGCCGCAGCGTGGACTCTGGGCCGAAGCGATCTCCGTCCAGGTCCTCATACCAGCGGCCTGCGTCGATCGCGCCGTCCTCGTCCGCCTCCCCGTCGCAGTCGTTGTCCACCCCATCGCACACCTCGTCCGCGCCGGGGTTGATCGCCGGGTGCTCCTCGTCACAGTCCCCTCCCCCCGCGACCCAGCCCGCCCCAGGGGGCGCGCAGGACCGGTGCAGCGTATCGGTGGGGCCGTACAGATCCCCGTCAAGGTCCTCAAACCACGCCGGCGCTCCCCGCGCGCCGTCCTCGTCGACCGCGCCGTCACAATTGTTGTCCACCCCGTCGCACACCTCGTCCGCGCCGGGGTTGACCGCTCCCTCACCCTCATCGCAGTCCCCGCCCACAGGGACCCACCCGGTGCCCGGAGAGCGGCAGGACACGTGGGAACGGGAACCAAAGCTGTCACCATCGAGATCCTGATACCAGGTCGGGGCGTCCACCGCGGAGGCCTCATCCACCGTGCCGTTGCAGTCGTTGTCCGCCCAATCGCACACCTCATCCGCGCCGGGATGCACCGAGGCTAGGCCGTCATCGCAGTCGTCGCCCTTGGCAGAGGTGCCCTCCGGAGCAGCGCAGGCGTACTCCCACAGGTCCGGGGCCCCGTGTCCGTCGCCGTCCATGTCGACGAACCACTGCGCGGGATCCACAGGATCCTCGTCCACGGCCCCGTCGCAGTCGTTGTCCAGGCCATCGCACAGCTCATCAGCGTCCGGGTGAACCGCGGGATCGGCGTCGTCACAGTCGATAGCCCAGTCGAAGAAGCCCTCCGGGGCCGTGCACGCCACGGCGACCTGCCCATCACCCGGCGCACCATCACCGTCTCCATCGCCAAACCACGTCGGCGCGTCCACCGCCTCCTCGTCGATTTCACCATCACAGTCGTCGTCCGCCCCATCGCAGCGCTCCTCCGCGCCTGGATAGGCGGTCGCGTCGCTGTCGTCACAGTCGAGCGCCTCCGCCGAGAAGCCGTCCGGCGCAACACACGCGACCAAGACGAGCCGCTCTCCAGGGACCCCATCGCCATCGCCGTCGCCATACCAGCGGCGCGCATCTACCGCGTCCTCGTCGACATCACCGTCGCAGTCGTCGTCGACCTCGTTGCAGCGCTCATCTGCACCTGGATAGCGCGCGGCGTCCTGGTCATCGCAGTCCTCACAGCCCGGGATGCCATCGCCGTCACCGTCCTCACCGGGCGCGCTGCCGTCGCAGTTGTAGTCCGCCGGATCTGAGCAGTCCCCCTCTGGGGCCCCGGGATGAAACGCGGCGTCCGCATCGTCACAGTCGCCACCGACCAGCACCGCCCCTGACGGCGGCACACAGGCGAGCACCTCATCCCCTCCGAAGCCGTCTCCGTCCTCGTCCAGAAAATACACGTCCCCGTCCGAGGGATCCTCGTCCACCTCGGCATCGCAGTCGTCGTCTCGACCGTTACAGACCTCCTCGGCGTCGGGGTGGACCGATGCGTCGCTATCGTCACAGTCCACCTGAGACGAATAGCCATCCTGATCCGCATCCTCCGCCGTCTTCAGTCGACAACCGGCGAGTGCAACGCTGAGAAACAGCGGCGTCCAGCGAGCGATCATGGGCTCTCCCGAGGAGGAGGAGGAGGGGAACAGGGCGACCTATAGAGTCTAACGATTCACCAGCCAGTCTGCCGCCCCACGGGACGGAGGCCGCCCGCCGACGCCCACACACACCCTCCGGAGCCACGCCACACCCCCCTGGCTACCGGACGGGACGAAGGCAGCGTCAGGCCGAGAGGGAGCGGCCCCCGGGGCGTCCCACCAGGCTGTGGCCCCTCGGTGTCCCTCGGGGCCACAGACAGCAGCGAGGGCCGCACCACCCCACGAGCTTCCCCAAGGCGCGATCCTCGCGGTGCCAGACGCCCCCGGGCCCAGCGCACCGAGCGTCCAACGGGGGTCGCCCGCACACCTCCGGTTCCAGGCCCTCGGGCCCCAGGCCCCAAATAGAGGGAGCCCCGCGGCAGACGCCGCGGGGCTCCAGAGGCGAACCCGGGTCGACTACTCGTCGATCAGGGCGCCGCCATCCCACTGGCCGATGCTGAACACGACGAACTCAGCAGGCTTGACCGGGGAGATACCGATCTGCACGTTGACCTGCCCAGCGTCGATGAGGAAGCGGGGGTTGGTCTCCGCGTCGCACTTGACGTAGAACGCCTCCTCGGGGGTAGCGCCGAAGAGCGCGCCGGAGCGCCAGACCCGCATGAGATAGGCGCGGACGTCGCGGGTCAGCTTCTTCCAGAGGGTGTGATCGTTGGGCTCGAACACGGCCCACTGGGAGCCCAGCATGATCGACTGCTCGATCATGATGAACAGACGGCGGACGTTGATGTACTTCCAAGACGGATCGGACTTGGTGGCCAGGGTGCGGGCACCCCAGATGCGGATGCCCCGGTCCTTGAAGATACGGATCACGTTGATACCGCGATCGTTGTACTGGCCCTGCTCGATCCGGTTGATGTTCTGGGACAGGCCGGTGATGCCCATCAGGATCTCGTTCGCGGGCGCCTTGTGGACACCGCGATCGGTGTCAACGCGGGCGAACACACCAGCGACGTGCCCGGAGGGCGGAACGAACAGCTCGTTCTTCTCGGTCTTGATGAGCTTGCGGCGGAGGGGCCCGCTGATGTTCATCTGCTGGTTGCCTGCGTACCAAGAGGGCTTGGTGACGCGAACCCAGGGCACGTACATCGCGCCGTAGCCCTTGTCGGAGGCGGGGATGTCCATGTCGCCGGTGGAGAGGATCGGCCCGTCGAGAATCGCGAAGCGGTCCTTGCGGGTCTCGCAGTGCTCGAGCATCTCGCGCTGCTGGTTGAAGGTGGTGCCGGGCGCCACGTGCAGCGACATGTCGTCGACATCATCGAAAGCGTAGAGGCCGAGCTTGTCCGCCTGGTTCTCGCGGATGGAGACGTCGAGGTCCTGCACACCCATGAGATAGACGTAGGCCTTGCCGCCGCCGTTGTCGTAGAAGCCGTTGACGCCAGCCACGAAGCCGAAGACTGAGGGCTGGGACAGCCAGGAGCGGAACTCGTTCTTCAGGGTGTCATCCGAGGCGAGCGCCTCGAACACCGCGTCGGCCGCCTCATCAGGGTCCTCGATGTCCTGACCGACCAGGTCCTCGATGGAGCGGGTCTCGACCAGGTACTGCGCGAAGTAGCTCTGGAGCCAGCGGAAGAACTCGGACTTGTTGGTGACCGCAAACGGCGCGACCGAGTACTCGGACAGCATCGCGGTGCCCTTGGCGGCCTGGAAGTCGAAGCCATACACCTCAAGGAGGTCCTTGGCGGTCTTGGGCTTGGGCTTGTCGATCGCGAAGGTGGTGTGAATCGTGTTGAGGAGGTCCTCGATGGCCGCCTCGTCATCGGTGATGACCTTGCCCTGCGCGTCGAGGACGTTCTCTGCGACCTGCACCGACTCCTTGCCGATGGTGATCTTGGTCATGCCCGCGGAGCCCTTGCCGATCATCGGCTTGTGGCCGTTGAGCTCGAGCAGCGACTTGACATTGCGGACGGCGGTCTTCTTGAGGTTGAAGGCCTGAGTCAGCGCGGTGACAGCCTCGTCAGAGGCGTTGGCGGACACGTTGCCCTTGGTGTCCACGAGCTGCGGGATCACCTTGCCCGTGACGGTGCGAGTGCCGTCGTTCGCGGCGATCGACACGGCGTCAGTCGGGGGCTCGAACAGGAACATGCCGAGGAAGCCGGGAACGGAGGTAGAAACCGACGCGATCGGCTTGGGGCCGGAGTCAACTTCACGAACGTATACGCCTGGAGTGTGGTATTCCATCGCTACTCAGTCCTCGCTTGGGTTGTCGTCCTCGATGGGACGAATGTTCCGACCTTCGGGGCCGGGAACGGTCTTCTTGACAGGCCGGGCCGGGGCACGACCGAGACGTCCATTGGATCGAGCATGAGGTGGCAAAGGCTCCTCTGAACTCTCCAACGGCAGGGCACGAACCAACGTTCCAGCAGGAGCGCTGATCAGTGATCCCTCCATAGCACAACGCGCTTTATAAGTGACATAAGGCCGAAAGGGGGCCTCGTGGATCGTATAGAAGTTGATCGCGTCACCGATCGTCAGATCATCCGTGAGGCTCACCGCGATCTTCTCCATGATGAGCTCGTCGCCGTCGGCGTCGATGTCCCATGGTCTGCCGAGTGAGTCGATCTCCCGTCCGTCTGGCAACTGGTAACGTCTGGGACGATACACCAGATGCGTGGCTTCGTGAAGCCTCAACATCAACCAACCGAGAAGTCTCTCAGCGTCCGAGCGGAATTTCGCGTGAACAGCGAGCAGATAGGACAGCTCGAGGTAGATCGGCGCGCGCTCGTAGTAGATCTCTTCATCACCGGTCTCGGGGTGCGTGACCGAGAACCTCGCGGGGCGCCAGCGCTTGGTGTTCTGCAGCGTCTGGTTCTGGCCCACCCGGTACATGTACAGGTAGATGACCTCTTCCCGGTCCTTCGGGACGAAGGAGAGGTCCTCCTCGATCCTAGGTGGTGGTGAGTCAGAGACCCAGCCGTCGAGGATGAAGCGGTGCATCGCCTCGGTGACCTCACCGATGATGCCAGGGCCCTGCATCGGGCCGCGCTCAAAGCCCTCCGGGAGGGTGCGCGTCACGTACATCAGCGGCGCCCTCCTAGCCACAGCTCTACCGAGGGCACAGCCTCACGCGCCTGAGGTCTGCGCGACACGCCGCGCAGCGGGTTCCCCTCGGTGACCGCGCCCCGCGCCTGCTTGGCCTGGGCGCTGGCGCCCACCAAGCGCGCGCGGGAGAGGTCCGACCAAGGTACCGCCGGGCGCCCCTCCCCCTTCGTGGGGGGAGCGGCGTCCAACTCCGCCGGACTCTTGATCACGCGAATGAGCTGTGGCGCGTAGGGGTTTGGCTCACCGATGTGCCTAGCGCGGCGGGTCTTCCGCTCCGAGAGGTGGATGGTCTCTCCCCCCCGCACCTTGTAGACCGGCTCGTCGCGGAGGCGCTGGTCAAGACGCACCACCACCGATCCCGGCTGCTGGATGGTGTCTCCAGCGGCCCAGCGATCAAGGCGAGTAGTGGGGTCGAAGATCGGCATAGAACAACTCCGCGATGCCAGATGTTGCCGAAAACGGTTGCCCAAATCAATCCCGAACTCAATTTTATTTCTCCGTCGCCGGCGGGCGAGTGGGGCAGCCACCGCGTGCTATGATGGCTCCATGCGTGAATCCCGCGACAAGAACCGCGCCGTCCATCAGTCCGCCTCCAAAGAGCCCATCCCGGTGGCCCAGGAGACCAGGGCGAAGGACGCCCAGTCGACCAAGCTCCAGAAGATCGCCCGGTCCGTTGGCAACAACGAGGTGCAGCAGCGGCTCGCCCAGGGCAACGCCTCGCGAGAGGAGCTGTTCGACTTCATCGTGCAGCGCCTCTACGCCATCCGCTCCGTTCAGCTCCGCGAGCTCGACCTGTTGGGGAACCAGCGCAAGTGGTGGAAAGAGGTCTCCCTCACCGACCGCGACCAGGTCGCGAAGCCGGAGCCTACGCGGTGGCACGAGACGGCCCGCTTGTACCAGCGGGCGGGCGAACAGCTCGCACGTGGCGCGATCGGTCAAGGAGCCAAGCTCGTGAAGGACGCGATGGACGTGGAGGATCGGACCTTTCAGCAGCTCACCAGCCTGGTCCAGGTGGAGGAGACCGAGCGCAGAGGCGGGAGCCCAGAGGCGCTGGAGTCTGTGGGGGCCCACGACGCAGGGGGCGCGGTGGCGATGCCGGGGGAGATGGGCGTCGCGTGGGATATCCTCTACACCGTCTCGGAGATCGAGGATCCCCCCAACAAGCGGCGGACCAAGGACCCCTGGTGGACCCTCGAGGAGGAAGAAGAAGAGGAGGAAGAGGAGGTCTGATCCTGCGCCGGCACATGGGTGACCGCGATCCGGTGGGGTGCCGAGGCCACGGTCATCTGGGCCGCGAGCGATCCGCGGGGCTCGTCGGAGGGCCTTGGACATCGTCTCGCCCAAGTGGGTGTCGCGGGGTGACCGCCGGCACGGGAGGTAGCGCTCGATCACGCAGGTGGAGAGTGGGCGGCGAGCCCCCAAGCATGGAGGCCTTGGGGAGTGGGAGCGCAGTCCCCGACCCCAACGGGGCCTACCAGGGAGGGCGAGGCGCCCCTGGCGGCGGCCATAGGGGCGCCGGCAATTAGGATCTCAGCGGGCTGACAGCTCCCTCTCCCTCCGCCAGCACGGCAAGCGGTGAGCAGACCTTGGGCTAGACGATGATCAGAGCGCGTCGGTGCCTTCTCCCCACCGTCGCGGTGCGATCCCACAGCGGCCCCCCGGTCTGGCCCACGGGGCGCCGCGCTGGTGGGCGGGCTGCTCCCAACCTCCGCCCATCCCTCTAGCTGTCGAGCCTCCACCGTGCCCGCCCCGGGGGAGGCCCGCACCGCCGGCCGATGCCGCCCGCACCTGCCGGGCGAGAATGCAGCATCCCCTGCGGCTGCCACTGGTCAACCGAGAGCCTTTCGTCTATATAATGGGATGAGTGCTCCTCTCATCGCCTCTCCTCCCCGGAGTGATCATGGCCGACTCCTCCTCCAGTAAGCTCGCCCAGCGCCTCCTCACTAGGGCCAGCCGCGAGGGCCTGCAGCGCAAGCAGCTCGCCGATGGCGGCGAGGTCTACTCTGGTCCCCTCGCCACCAGGGCGCTGAGAGCGATGGGCGCGCGCGCCATGACCATGGACCACACGATGTTCGTCGCCGAGGACTTCGACGTGAGCAACGCTGAAGACCAGGCCCTCTACGCCCACGAGCAGATCCACATGTCTGGGTCTGGAGGCACCGACAGCCACGGTGAGCGAGACCACGAGGAGGTCTCCGCCCGCAGCGTCGAACGGATGGTCCTCCAGCGCGCCCAAGAGGGTGAGGCCTTCTCCAGCATCATGCGGGACGTAAAGGACGGGGGCACAAAGGGCGACAGCCCCAGCGCCTCGAGCTTGGGAGACAGCGGCGCGCCAGAGGTGACGGCCGAGATGGGCCTCGCCGAGCTGCTGGGGCAGGGCATGTCTCACGACGCGGTGGTGCGGCGGCTCACCCGAAAGGTGCTGGACATGATCGGCCAGATGGAGGAGAGCACCACCTTCCGCTCCACCGAGACCGAGACCTTCTAGCGGGTCCCCTAGCCGGCGGCGGGCCTGGCGCGCGCCGGTGGATCGCTGCCTTGCCGCGCAGGTGCTTGCCGAGCCGCACCTGAGCCCCACCTCGGGACCACGGGGCGTCAGCGCGCGACCGCCGAGAGGGCCCCGCGCGGTTGACGGTCCGCGAGACGGCGCTCCCCGTGACCTCGCCACGCCCCCTCCAGATCTCCCAAGACCGGCCGCTGGTGCCGCCCCCAACGCGCCCTCTTCCTACCAGATGGAGACGGTGCTAGGCTGCCTCCATGGAACAACAGAGCATCTTCAGCGACCTCGCGCGCCGCCTGCGGCGCACCGACCTACTCCTGCTCCGCGCCGTCCGCCGACAGCGCGCTCGGCCCGCCATGCGCGCCAAGGGGCAATTCTGGGGATCGGTGATCACCGATGACGAGGTGGACGCCCTGCTCCGGTCTCACGGTGAGATCGACTATGAGGTAGGCGTCGACGGGCTCGACGACGCCATCGCCGCCTCAGCCGCCTACCGCGACGCGCCAACTGGACGCTTTCATCAGATCCGTCAGGGCTTCGCGCTGGACGGGGACGACATGGACCTGCTGCTGCTGTCGCTCGCTCCCGAGATCTCGTCCGGCTACGGCAAGATCTTCGCCTACCTGAACGACAACCTGAACCAGGCGTTCCTCACCGTCGACCTCGCCACCCGCGTGCTGCGGCAGGAGCGCAGGCAGCGGCTCTCCCTCCAGTCGAGGCTGCTCCCCGGCGCCCCGCTCATCCAGAACCGCCTGCTGCTCCTCAACCCCCCCGACGGGATGGACACCCACACCTCCCGCAGGGTCCACCCCGCGCCCAGGATGATGCGGTGGCTGTTCCAGGGCGACGCGGTCACGCTGGAGAGCGGGGCCCAGCGCATTGACTTCGAGGGGGTGGTGTTCATCCCCGGCCAGGCGCGGACGCGCCTCGAGCAGGTGAAAGCGGCCCTACACCAGGCGGTCACCGTGGTGATCGTGGGGAGCACCATGGGGATGCGCGAGGGCGTGTCGATGGCGGTGGCCCGGGCGGTGGACCGCCCCCTGGTGAAGGTGGACGTGGACCGCGCCAAGTCCTACCTGGACCAGCCCTACGAGTTGGTGCGCGACCTGCGGTTGATGGGCGCCATCCCCTTCATCGTCAACGTGCCGGACGGATCAGAGGACCCTCAGATCCGCCTCAAGGTGATGTCGCTGGGATCGGCGCTCGCCACCCTGCCCTACCCGATCATGGTCGGGGGCGCAGAGCGCAAGGCGGTGGCCACCATGTTGGGCGGGTCCCGCCCCAGCGTGACCGTGCCCGTCGGCAAGTCCACCCAACCGGAGCGTGAGGACGCCTGGCGCTCGGCGCTGCGCCGCAGGGGCTGGGCAGAGGACAAGGCGGACCACATCGCCGAGCGCTTCTACTCGGTGGGCGGCACCACCATCGAGCAGGTGTTGGTGCGCGCCTCTGCCGAGGCGGGCGGCGGCGAGCCCGACCTGGACACCATCTGGGCCGCCTGCCGAGAGGCGGCCCGGCCAGAATTCTCCGGGATGGCCCAGCACATCGTGCCACGCTTCCGCTGGGACGACCTGATCCTCGCACCAAAGATCATGGACCAGCTCAAGGCCCTGGAGCAGTACCTCGCCCAGCAGGAGACGGTCTACCACCGGTGGGGCGCCAACAAGATCCGCCCCCGCGGCTACGGCATCAAGGCGCTCTTCTCTGGCGGTCCGGGCACCGGAAAGACCATGTGCGCCGAGGTGATCGCGGGCTCGCTGGGCCTGGACCTGTTCAAGGTGGACCTCTCCTCGGTCATCTCTCGCTGGGTCGGTGAGACCGAGAAGAACCTGAAGGAGATCTTCGACGCGGCGGAGGGGGGCTCCTCGATCGTGCTCTTCGACGAGGCCGACGCGCTGTTTGGATCGCGTGGCGACGTCAAGCAGGCGCAGGACCGCTTCGCCAACCAGGAGGTCGCCTTCCTGCTCCAGCGGCTGGAGGTCTTCGAGGGCGCCGTCATCCTCACCACCAACCTTCAGGACAACATCGACGAGGCCTTCCTGCGGCGCTTTGGTGCGGTGGTGGAGTTCCCAATGCCCACGCCCCGCGAGCGACTCATGCTCTGGGAGCGCGCCATCCCCGAGTACGCGCCGCGCGATCGGAACCTCAACCTGGACTACATCGCCCAGAACTTCATCCTCGCCGGTGGCGCGATCATCAACGCCTCGATCAACGGGTGTATCCAGGCGGCGTCCGAGGGGAAGTCGGTCGGGCAGGGGCACATCCTGATGGCGATCGCCAAGGAGCTGCACAAGAACGGAAAGCAGGTCAACAGGGTTCATTTCGGCGAACACTATGAGCTGGTGAAGGACATGTTCTGAGGGTCCGCCCCACCGGCTAGTCCTCGAAGCGCCCCGCTCCCGCACCCCGCGAACGGGGAGCTCCACGCCAGGGGGGGCCTTCGCACGCCCACCGTTCCAGCGAGGGGGGCCCGCCCTCTCACAGGCAACCAGGACCTCGTGTCCCTGAACAACGCGCCTCGCGCGCGGGCGGCGATCGCCGCGAGGGGGAGAGAGAGAGGTGGGCAGGCCCCTCTGTCTCAGGTCCGGCCAACGATGCGGCCCGATCCTGGAGGACGGGCCCTGCAAGGGCGCGCAGCACCTGGCCAGTGTGGCTGCCCGCGAGCGCCCCTCGACGGCGAGGTAGCGTCAAGCCCGCAGGCTGCCCGGCGCCAGTGGGGCTGCTACTCGGCGTCCGCCGCACCCTCGATCGACCCGTTAGCGCTGATGGGGGCCACGGATGCCCCCTCGGGGACCAGCGTCAGCTCAGTGGCCTGCAGATAGCGCTGCCCCGCCCCACCGTCCGCCAGCTCCGAGGAGGCGGTTGGCGCCGCCTCCATCAGGTAGGCCCTGTCCAGCACCGCACCCTGGCCAAAATGCGCGCTCCCCGAGAAGCGGGCGTCGAACAGGTTGCGCGGGCGCTCCACCCCGTTGACCACCACCGTGTCTCCTGGGCCGATGATCCCCTCGCCCTCGCTGAGGATCTCAACCACGCCCTCACCGGTGGCGCGGTGCGTCAGCGTGAGCCGCCCCATGGTGCCAGCCTGTGAGACAAAGCCCAGCGGAAGGGCCCCGTCCTCACGCCAGGCGCCCCCCTCGGGGAGCGCTCCCTTGGGAGGAAGCCGCAGGTCCAGGGGAGCCAGCGCCCGAACCACCAGCAGGCGCAGCACCTCGTTGCCCTCTCGGACCCGCCGCTGCCCGTCGTCCAGCCCCCGCAGGTCGATCGAGCGGATCCTCCCGTCGGGGCTGAGGTCAACCTCCACCCAGCCTCCCAAGAGCCTGGCGTCGTACTCGTCCAGGATCTCCGAGAGTCCCTCGTCCCCCTGGTAGGGGCGCCCCCGGATCCCGGCGTCGAGCACGTCACAGCGGAGCAGCCACCCCCGCCGCTTGTAGGTGGTCGCCGGCGCGCAGCGCGTGACGAGCGAGAGCTGCACCTCAGAGACCCTGACCTGCAGGTTGCGCTCCGCCGGCAGCCAGAGGGGCTGCGGTAGCACCAGCTGCGTCTGAACGGCCCAGGTCCGCGGGGCCTCCCAGGTCCACACCAGCGGCTCTGCGCGCGCGAGGGCCGCCGTGAGTAGGATCGCGCCCAACATCAGAAGATCCGGGTCTCGAGACCCACCCGCACAAAGAGGTTCCTCATGCTCACATCGGTGTAGGCCCCGGAGGGATCGTCACGCCACTCAGCCGTCGCCTTGTCCGCCGCGGTCGCCCCGGCGGTGATACGGAACCAGGTGTCCTCCCCCTCCATCGGGATCCCCAACGACACCCGCCCACCATAGGAGATGAAGGCGGGGTAGCTCCAGCCGAGCGTGGCCAGCGCCACCAGGGTCGCCCGGTCACCTGTAGGTCGGAGGACGTACGCCCCCACCCCACCCCAGGGCTGTGGGAGCACCGACATGGTGACGTTGTCGGTCAACGCCCCATTGGCGTGCGACACCGTCTGGCCAGGGGTGAAGGCTACGTCCATCCCACCGGCCAAGGCGAGCTGGTAGATCCCCAGCTCCACCCCCAGCCCCCCGTGGGCACCGGGCGCGACCGCGACCCCGTCGGAGTCGTCGAAGATGTCGCTGGCCACCACACCCGCCCCCATCTCGCCGACCGAGACCAGGGTGAGCGGCTTGGCCCGGAGCAGCTGCGCCCCCCTGGCGAAGGGGAGCACCACCACCTTCCCGTCCTCCTCGGCCGCGACAAAGACCGGCCCATCATGGGCCGCCATCAGGGCCTCCAGCCCGCCCTTGACGCTAGAAGAGAGGCCCGCGGTGTTCCCGTCCATCACCAGGTGGTGGGCATCCTCCAGCTGCACGTCAGACACCGAGAGGGGCAGCGCCGTGGAGAGGCCCGGCTGGACCTCAAGCACCGACCGCCCGCTGATCTGGCCATCTCGGACCACGTGAACGTAGTGCTGGCCCGCCGCGAGGCTGACCTGCGCCTGCACCCCCTGCAGCGGCTCCCCGTCCACCCAGACCTGCGCGCCCACCGGCACCCCGGTCAGGTCCAGGCCACCTCTGGGCAGGCTGTCGATCCGCTTCATCGAGGCCTCGAAGCGCTCATACAGGGCGCTCCCCATCACCGCGGAGGGGTCGTAGACCCGCTCCGGCTCCAGCGCCCGCGCCATCACCCAGGGGCGGACCAGCCGAACGCCCGCGAGATCGGAGCGGAAGCTCACCGCCTCCTCCGCCTCGGCGAAGCCTCCTGGGGAGAAGGCGTTGGCTACCGCCGCCCCTTGGAGGAGCCGGGCCGCGGCGAGCAGCTCGCGATCGCGGGCGTCGCGCAGCAGGGTCACCGCAGCGATCCGCGCCTCTAGCTCCACCGCGATGTCCAGCTCCACGTCGAACTGGTCCCAGCGCGCCTTGGCCTCGGTCATCGACCTGCGGAGCGCCTCCAGCCCCCGCTCATCCTCAGCGGTGGCGGCGGCGGGTAGCAGCGCGAGGTCCGCGTGGGCGTAGTGCTCACCCTCTCCGACCCAGCGGTCCGCGCGCACCAGCGCCCTCCCCTCTGGGATACGGGGCTCCATCCAGACCACCAGCGGTGCTGCGGACGCAGAGGCCGCAAAAACCCAGCTCATTGCCATCGCGATCATCAACGGGCGCATCAGCCATCCTCAGTCCGGCGAGCCTATCACGTCCGACAGGGACGCGGCCTGTGGCGGGGGACCCGCGCCCCCCTGCCGCAGGGCACCTAGAAGGTGAGCCCTGCTCCCACGGTCGCGCCGAAATTCAGCAGCGACTTCTCGAAGATCGTGTCGCCGAAGGGGATCATGGCGCCGGCGTAGACGTCGGCGTCGACCATCGGCCTGGTGCGCCCGGTGGACTTGTCCATCGGCGCCTGGGCCGAGTAGCCCAGGTGCATCGACACGTCAGCGGCGTGAGGCACGTTGTACCAGCCCCCCCGCACCCAGGCCCTGGGTCCGAAGCCGATCGCGGCGTCCTTGAGCGCGACCACCCCGATCCCGCCGTACACCAAGCGAGAGAAGTCCCGCTGCTTGAGCGGCTGCTGGCAGAGAGGGTCGTCACCGGTGCAGACCTCACCGGTCTCATCCAGGGTGACGAGCGCGTTCCCATCCGTCTGGAAGGAGTCCGAGAACGGGTCGCCCGCGATGCTCATCGTGTAGTCGACGCCGGCCACGAACATCATCCGGTTGTAGTGCCCCCTGAGCTGGATCAGGATCGGCATGGAGCTGGGCTCCAGCTCAGTCGAGGGGCTGGGGCACTGGGTGAGGTCGGTGCGGGTCGTGCACGCGATCCACGCGGCCTCGTCCTCGTCCTTGAGGGCGGAGAGCTGCTCTTCGTAGCTGGGGATCGACGCCCCGTTGAAGCCCATCCCCACCCCAGTGAGGGCTGCGAAGCGGAGCGGGTAGCCCCCGCTCCCATCGAGCACCTTCTGCAGGGCGCCAGTGGTGCGATCGTAGCGCCACATCATCGTCTTGCTGATGACCCCCGCGGGGGACATGGCGATGTAGATCTCTGCGTCCGGGTGGAGCCGCGCGTAGATCGCCAGGTAGGTGAGGATGTCCCCGTCTACCTCTGGGTTACACTCGTTGGGGTGCTCCATCAGCTGATCGATAAAGTCGAGGCCCATCTTCTTCCGCGCCACGTCCCGCACAAAGTAGATCTTGTCCTCGAGCTTGTCGATCTCGATCCGGTCCGACAGGGAGTGGCCGCCGTCGGCGCGCTCCAGATACACGTCCACCCTCCCTGGGGGCACCTTGACCAGCGAGTTGGGGTCGTTGATCAGCACCTCCAGGCCGTTGATGTAGGTCACATACTCGGTCGCGTACTCCGCAGGGTCCCAGTGATCCTCCATCTCAAAGGCCAGGGTCATCTGCGGGATGGCCCCGCGATCCAGCAGGTCCTTGTAGTAGGTCACCGCCGCGTTCAGGTCGGGGTCGGTGATCTTCGCCAGCAGGCCCGGCTCCCGGTAGGCCATAGAGCCCGCGAGGTACCAGTAGTAGTTGACGTTCTGCCCCCCGAGGTACTCGTAGTAAGGCGCCACCGGGTTGTTCATGTTCTCGGCGGCGCGCCCGATCTGCACGTACAGCTTGAAGAGCGGCTCGCGCAGACCTGGCCGGTCCACGAACCAGATGTCCTGCGACAGGCCCCGCAGCTCGTCCGACTTGAGGGCCCAGTCATTCTCTGAGAGGCCGTTCCACGGGATCGTCTCGACCTGGGCGATCGCCGCGTCGATCACAGGGATCATCTCATCCGGCACCGAGCCCCGCTGCTGGAAGGGCCGCACCGTCTTGCCTGGCTCCTTTCGTCCCGCCTGGTAGAGGTCGATCTCCGAGAAGAACTTGGCGTCGGGGCGAGAGATGTTCGCCTTGACCGTCCGCTGCAGCGACTCGTTGTCAAAACCCGCGTCGGTACCGGCCCACTTGAGCACCACCACCCTCGCGGTCTTGCCCACGTTGATGGCCTCCAGCGCGGCCAGACGAGCCGCCGCCTTCGCGTCGGCCTCCTGCTTGCGGCGCTCCAGCTCGCTCATGCCTGCGCCGATGGGATCTGCCTGGGCGAAGGCGAAGGGTTCAATCTCAGGACCGTCTCCGAGGTCCGCAGCGAGAGCGGGCCCGACCGCCAGGCCGAGCACCGCAGAGAGCATCATGTTCATGAGGGCGTCTCCAGCGAGCAGGGTGAAGAGCCCTACATATCACTTGCAGATGGCGGAAGTCCCCTGGAAACTGCAATTCAGTGTTTGTCCGCCGCGAACCGGCGTGTACTTGGCCGGCGGCCCTCCCTTGAAGAGCACCGAGCAGTCCTCCTGCGGCACCCCGGTGATGGTCACCGAGTCTGCGGCGAAGTTCCCGCGGCTCCGGAAACCGCCCGGGCACTTCACCTCCACCCCGGTGGTAGGGGTGCCCGGCGCGACCTTCACCGTCACGGTGCCGGGGGCGCTGGTCGGCCGGGGCTTGGGCGCGGCAGCGGGGGCGCTGGCGCCCCCCCCGGCGCTCGCCGCGGGTCGCGGTGTCCTTGGGGATGAGGGCGCGGAGGGCACCACCACCTCCTCAACCGCCGTGTCCTGGGGGCCGGCTCTTGCCGGGGTGCCCGCGGGGGCTCCGGCCTGGTAGGCGGCCACGGCCTCCGTGTCCCCCTCGCCGTCCCCGCTCAGCAGACCCGGCACGAAGATCACCCCTACCACCGCCACCACCATCATCAGGAAGGCCATCCCAAACAGGCCGAGCACGATGGCGTACACCCTCAGCGAGCGCGACCGGTTCTGGTCGGCGCCCAGCCCGGCGTCCGCGGTCTGCGCCCCACCGAAGGGCGACCCGCTGCCCCCTCGGGCCACCACCGGCCCCGCAGCCACAGGGCCGCTGGCCACAGGCCCCTGGATCCCCACCGGGGTCGGCCCCATCGGCACGCCGCCGGCCGGGGGCCCTCCCACCGGCGGCACCCCGATCGGGGGCGCCCCAGGCGGAGGACCTGGGGGGGCCCCCGTCGCAGGGGGAGCGACCACCGGCTTCGGTCCAGCGGCGGGCTTCTTGCGCTTGGAGGTAGGGATGGCGAAGAACTGGGTCGCCGAGGAGGGCTTCCCGTCCTCCTCCTCCACGCCCGCACCGGTGAGAGGCACCATCTGGAGCATCCCGTCCTCTTCCGGGGAGCGGGCGGAGTCGTCCACCTTGGGGGTGAACTTCTTGGGCGGCGCCTTTCGCGGCGGGGGCGCTGCAGCCCCCCCACCGCTGGGGGGACGCCAGCCCCCCTTGCCACCCTGCCCTCCTGCGGGCGCCTTGGGCGCCGGCGGGCGGCCGGGAGGAGGCGCAGGAGGCCCCCCAGGAGGCCCTGCGGCGGCGGGACCCTCCCCAGAGGCGAGCACCGGAAGCGCGGGATCGCCTTCTCCAGCGGGCATCGGCCTGGGGGGACCGCCCGGCCTGGGGGGACCGCCCGGCCTGGGGGGACCGCCCGGCCTGGGGGGACCACCCGGCCTGGGGGGACCGCCTGGCCTGGGGGGACCGCCGGGACGAGGAGGACCGTTCTGCTTCGCC
The DNA here is from genome assembly GCA_016938035.1 of Deltaproteobacteria bacterium. GTDB lineage: Bacteria > Myxococcota_A > UBA796 > UBA796 > JAFGVK01. The sequence goes on from JAFGVK010000051.1 coordinate 22,368, forward strand.
ATGTTCGCCTTCCGTTCAGGGTCGAGAGAGGGGGAGAGGGGGGGCCTGTCGCTGGTGTCCTGGTGGACCCAACGGCCCGGGTCTGTCGAACTTACGCCGCCGACGGGCCGCAGTTCAAGCGCATCAGCGCTTGCGCGCCCGACGGAAGATCGCCCGTCGCGCGTTGAACACGGCGGGCCCCAGGTAGCTGAGCAGCAGCAGCCCGCCCAGCAGCGGCATCAGGAAGGCCAGCGCCCGCCCCATCGAGCCGGGCCTGGTCCACTGATCAGCGGCGACCTCACCGGAGGGCGCGTCCAGCCAGCCGCTGGGGTGGATGTCGACTGTGGAGCTGGCGACCGCGTAGGCGAGCAGCGAGATGCGGACGAAGTAGCTCTGGCGGTGGTAGAAACCGTCCAGCCGATACCTGGCGGTGTACCATCGATAGCGCTCCGCCGCAGCGGCCTGGAACACCTCGGCCAGCCCCTTGGGGCGGCTCTTGACAAACGAGCTGCCCCCGCCCTCCTCGGCCAACCAGGTGAGGGAGACGTTGTCGATGCCGTAGTTCTCGAGGTCGTTGTTGATCCTCCGATCCCCGTGGGGACCACACAGCTCCCGCCCGTTGAGCTTGCGGTTCTTCTCGTAGGTGTACCTTGACCGGATCGCCTTCCCCAGCCCCACGGTGAACAGGGTGGGGCGCGACTGCCCCGCGGCGCCGCGCGCCTGCCGCAGCACGTCCAGGGTGTGCTCCAGACGAGGCACGTTGTCCGCACACACGTCCTGAGCGGTCTCGTTGTTGAAGCCGTCGGTGATCAACACCACCGTTGGCTCCGCCATGTTCACCTGGAGCCACTCGCGGATCGCGGGCTCGCCCAGGAGGTCGGTGACCGCGTACTCCACCGCGCTGTAGAGGTGCGTGTACCCGCCCGAACGCTGCATCAGGTGCCCCTGCACCATCTGCTTGTACTGGGCCGGCTTGGTGAGCACCTGCGCCGGGCCGCCGTCGAGCCCCTGCACCTCGTTGGAGAAGCGGAGCAGGACCACCCCGTTGCGGGCGGTGTCACTCTTGGCGAAGAAGCGCTCCACCACCTGCTTGTTGAGCAGGGCCTGGTACACCTTCTTGGCCCGCTCCCCGTCGTTCTCGTACATCGAGCCCGAGCCGTCGATCAGCAGGATGAACAGCTGCCCGGTCTGGAGCGGGTCGCGAGGGATCAGCTCGTACTCCCCCGCGGACTGCATCTTGCGGTCCATGTGCGAAATCAGCACCTGCTCCTGGTGCAAGGGGAGCAGCACCGGCGTGCCCAGGGTGCTGTCCTTGAGGGTGAACGAGAGCGTCGTCTCACCCGTCGCCCGATCCACCCTGGGGATGCAGTCCTCGAGGTCCTGCCCCATCAACCCGAGCTGCTGGGCGCACTCGTCCCTGCTGGTGAGGATCTTGATCTCCACCTGGCTCTGCTCGTTGGTCACAGGGGTGGACTTGCGTGAGATCCTGTAGGTGGAGCCCTCGATAGGGAGGGGATCCTTCTTAGGGTCCACACAGCCCGACGCCGAGAGCGCCACCAGCCCGACCAGCAGGGCGCGCGCGAAGGCAGACATCAGCGCTCCTCCTTGGGGAGGAGGATAAATTCCAAGACCACCTCGTTGGCCCCGTCGGACATGATCACCCGGTCCTCCATGCTCAGCGCCGTCTCTAGCGGCGCTGGGCTGAGGGGGTTGTAGTGGATCTTCACCTGCTCCATGAGGCGCTTGACCGTGGTGGGCTGCACCGAGAGGCCGCGCACCGTGTAGTGGCGGGTGTCGTCCACCACGAACGAGGCGTGCAGCTCTGCCACCCCGTTCTGCGCCGGCATGTGCATGTCGAGGCCGCGGGGGAAGTGGCCGACAAAGCGCTCCGCGCCCGTGCCATCAGGCCGATCGACGGGGATGCGGTGCCCGTAGCGGAAGGGCGAGAGCACCCGGATCCAGCCCGCGTAGAGCTCGGGCGGGATCCCCCAGGTGAGCGCCCCGTGCAGGAAGCCCCACACCACCAGCCCCAGCGCCGGAGCCAAGTAGAGGTCCTGGGAGATGATCCCCAGGGTGGGCATCACCCCGTAGTAGCCCACCCCGTCCCACACCCCTGCCCCCAGGGCCGAGGCCGCGGTAGCCCCCAGGGTGTGGCCGAAGAACCCCACCCCGACGGAGGTCTCCATCTTGGCGGCGATCAACGCGGCGTTGGCCTTCTCCTCACCCAGCCTGTCGCCGAAGCGCTCCGCCACCTTGCCCGCGACCAGGGCCACCCCCTTGCGCACCATCCAGGTGCCGAGACCCGCGGAGAGCCCCACCGCGCCCCACAGCACCCCCCGGAACCTGAGCGCGACCGCCGCCGGATCCTCCACCACCGTGCGCATGTCGCCCGAGAGGAGCACCACCGTCCACCACGCGATCAGGAAGGCGAAGATGCTGAAGAAGAGGGTGAGTCCCCCCCCCAGCGCAGCGTAGCCCACCCGCTTGACCACGCTCCTGCGCCGCAGCGAGCCCTCCACGAAGAGAGAAGCGAAGGAGACAACCACCGACGCGAAGATCAGAAAATAGCCTCCCTCCGCTCCCTGACGCCACAGCAGCCCCATCTCGTAGAGGGACGGCCCCAGCTGCACCGTCACCACGAGGAAGATCCACCAGTACAGCGCCATCGCACCAGCGACGACCAACGCCGGCACGAGGTGCCTAGCCCAGGTGTAGGGAATGAGGAAGATGTTCATCGGGAAATCCCACGCGTTGCCGCCCATCCTACACCGCCCTCTCCTCCCGCGCATCCACCCGCGCCACACTCGCGCCAGACGGCGCGGCCTGCCCCCCTACAACGGGCGCTCTCCCGCCTCTCCCCGTCCCGGCCCCTCCCGAAGGCGCCCCGTGTACCGACGGAGCGCCACCTCGACGACCGCGCTGTTGTCCCTCAGCTCCCTGGAAATACCGCCCCTTCCCAGCGCCACCCTACGCACGCTCCCCCCGAGCGTATAGGATGGGCGGCACGGAGCGCCCATGGCTGACATGCTGACCTTCCTTCAGCTCGCCGAGGAATTCGGCGGCACCAAGTTCGGACCCTTCACCGCGGCTGAGATCCGCCTGGGGTCGGACCCGGAGAACAACGACATCGTGCTGCCCGAGAACCTCGGGGTGCTCCCGCAGCACATGAAGGTGTTGCTGCAGAAGGACGGGTCGTTCATCCTCGCGCCGGTGGAGCGCACGGCCACGGTGTTCCTCTGGAAGCCCGACGGCAGGCCGCCCAAGCAACTGAACACCCCGTCCGCCGCGGTGATGGAGGACAGCTTCTCCCTCGTCACCGCCGAGGGGGTGCGCTTCCAGTTGCTGCGAGAGGAGGAGAAGCGCGAGAAGCCCACCGACCGGGGCAAGACAGGGCTCGCTGCCGCCAAGGGGCGCCTGTCCATCGGCGGGATGATCGCCGAGGTGAAGCGGCAGGGGCTCTCGCGCGTGATGCGCACCACGGTCGGTCACATGTGGCAGACCGGCTACAAATTTGTCGCCTCTGGGGCCATCCTCAAGCCCCGCAACATCATCATGATGGTGATGGTGGTGTCGGGCTGGATCTTCGCCGGCGGGGTGGGCTGCACCGCCCTCTCCCTCGCCTCGCAGAAGGCGGACGTGAAGGACGACCTCAAGGAGTGCAACGGCGACCTCGCCGCCCTCGGCGCGCTGAGCACCGAGGACCCCACCATCGGCTCCCTCACCCAAGAGATCCTCGGCGACCTGGAGTGGCTCAACACCCTCCAGTCCGACGCGGAGCTGAACCAGGCCTACGTCAAGGAGCTCAAGTCGGTGTTCCAGCGACGCGACCAGTTCGAGTGGGTGTACAAGAACCGCGCCTCGGACTTCGTAGATTTCTCTACCGCGATCACCGGGAAGGTCAACAACGAGCCGCTGGTGCGCGTGCTGTCCTATGTCGCGGCGCCTCCGGGCCGCAAGAAGGAGCGGGACTGGCAGCTGCTCCGGCAGGACTCCTTGGGCAACCGCACCTGCGGCCGCGGCATGACGAGCATCACCTTCCGCCAGGCCCGCAACCTGGAGCTCAGCACGAAGCTCGACGCGCTGGTGCAGACGCAGATCGCGACCTCGGGAGACCTCGAGCCCAAGAAGCGCGCGCTTCAGGAGACCGGGCAACTCGCGGGGATGTCTATCGAGGACCTGAACTTCACCGAGAGCGAGATCCAAGCCGCAGGCGTCGGCGCCCAGGGCGGCTACCAGTGCATCTTCGTGGACGGCGACGATGACCGCGCCGACATGTCAGCCCTGGCGAAGGGGCTGGCAAAAGCCATCGGCCCAGAGGCCAAGGGCCTGCCCAAGGCGGGCGGAGACCACTGGATCGCGGCGCGCCTCACCAAATACTACGCCTCGGACTACGACATCGAGTTCGACCAGCTCAATTTCAAGGCGGGGACCCCCAACCAGATCCTCAGCGCGATCCCCAACGATCCCCGCTCTCCGTGGGTGATGCAGCAGACCGCAGAGACGATCGCCCGCGCGGTCGGCGTACCCTGCCTGGCGCGTCTCTACGGAAACAAGGACAAGCCCCCAGAGCATCTCCCCGGAGAGCTCCCGAGCTTGATGAAATGCGGGCTCCTCAACCTGCTGGCGGACGACAGCTCCTTCGGCAGCGGCGAGTAGCCATCCCACACGCCGCGGCTTGAATCGCGGCGCGAAACACATTATTGAAAAAGGAGTCTGTCGGCGTGGGCGCGTCGACCGGTCCCTCAGGAGAGTGCATGTCCAAGGTTTCCACCGTCTCCAGCCTCATTCGCTTGGCCGCGCGGACGGAAGAGGATTTCATCAACGTGACCCGCAGCGTCCTCGAGGACGGCAACCTCGAGGTGTGCTCAGAGTACTTTGATCGGCTCAACATCCCGCGATCCGTCGGCTCCGAGTCCAACCAGATGGAGCTCCCCTACCTCGCGGTGACCTCTGAACAGATCGGCACCTTCGAGGAGGAACAGGCGATCTCCCAGGGCATCCAGAAGTTCCTCGAACGCCACGAGCGCAAGATCAAGTGGCACACCACCCACCCCTCCGAGGAGGGGATTGACAACGTCCTGCTCCTGGTCCGGGCCACCGCGGTGCTGACCGACATGCGCCTGCGTCGCCTCCACCTCCTGCTCCGCAAGAGCCAGGTGCTCACCCCGGGTCAGTGGGCGATCGCCCGCGAGATGATGAACCGCGCCTTCCTCGGCTTCAGGAACTTCCTCAGCCTGCTGGTGCTGTGGATGGACGCGGTGAAGGCCGTGCTCACGCCCGAGACCCTCACCGAGCGCGTGGGGGCGTTCCACCGCATCCTGGACGCGCAGGTGCAGCTGCTGGAGGAGCACTCCCGCAAGATCGAGGATCGCCGGCTGGAGCTCACCATCGAGCCCGAGCGGTACCCCCCCGTCAAGCCGCCCGTCTACTTCGGGGGAGACCTGCTGGGGCCCGGCCCCTGGCGCCAGTACTGGGACACCATCGAGCGCAGGGCGCACCGCTTCCGCGAGAGCCTGGCCTAGCGCGGCGCTCAGGGAACCACAACCGTCGCCCACGGGCAGGTTTTGCCCGAGGCTGCCGCCCCTCTCCCGCCACAGACGCCAGGGCGCGCCCGCCTCTGGGACCGGGCTTAGCCCTCCTTGGAGGAGCCCACCTCGATGTGCGCGATCCTGATGACCCGTGCGACGCGCTAGCGCGGCGCGCCCGGTCCCCTCCCGAGGCGCCGCCCCTTGTGTGGCGCGCCGCCGGGACCGATGCGCTCCAACGCGCTATGATGCGGCACCTTAGCTTGAGGAGCCACCATGCGCGCGATGCTGATTCTCTCTGCGGTCCTCTTCCTGGGCGGCTGCGACTCGTTTGGCGACGTGAAGAAGGCCGACACCATCGAGGCCTACGAGACCTACCTCCAGGACCACGAGACGGGGCAGAACGCCCTGATCGCGCGCTCCCGCCTGGAGGAGCTCTATTATGAGAAGGCCAAGGCCGACGGCACCCCCGAGTCCTGGGAGACCTTCTTCGAGAAGTACCCCGAGGGCAAGGGCTTCCTCTACGAGCGGGCCCACGAGAAGTGGGAGGAGTTCCTGTTCAATTGGGCGATGGAGCAGCAGCGCCCCGAGGCGTGGGACAGGTTCCTCAAGACCTTCGACCGCCCCACCAAGGAGCACCTCAAGGTCGCCGAGCGCGCCAGGAACGTCTCCACCTACGCCGAGCACCTCACCCTCAGCCCGGTGAGGATGGAGCGGATCAACCTCGCCGAGGACCCGGACGGCCCCCTGGACGGGTGGTCCTTCATGGTCGACGTGAGCAACACCGGCGACAAGGCCCTCTCCACCCTGGAGCTGACCCTCAGCTACCTCGATGACCGCGGCAACAGCCTGGATCGCGACACCTGGGCGGTGGCCGCGCCCTTCTTCTCTGTCCCGGTGGAGGAGGAGTACTACAAGCCGCTGATGCCCCAAGAGCAGCGCACCTGGATCTGGACCTCCGGCGACACCCCCGAGGGCTGGTCCCAGAAGGTGAAGGTCCACGCCACCCACCTCGTGTACGCCGAGAAGTAGCTGCTCCTCCTCGCGCTCCTGGCGTGCCAACCACCTCCCGCGGGGGCGGCGGCGGGCTGCGCCGCTGAGGCGCCCCCCCTGGGCGAGGCGCGGATCGAGCCGGTGACCTGCGCCGAGCAGCTGCTTGCAGGGGGCGAGGGGCGGGGCGGAGACTGGTCCATCGCGACCGCGTGGTACCGCGGGGTGGTGCGCGGCTCCCTGGACGCCGCCTCCGTGCCTGGGGTCGGCGGCGGGACCCTGGTGGACGCGGCCCCCTGGGGCGAGCGCGACGGGCTCCACGAGGTGATCCCGCTGGTCTCCGGCGGTTGGCTGGAGCGGGTGACGCTGGAACCGCGCGACGAGGGGCTCTGCGCCGCGGGGACGGTGCGCTCTGTGCCTGGCCTGACGCCCAGCACCGCGGAGGGCGCCTGGGCCGAGGTCTGCTGGGTGCCGGACCCCTGGGAGCCGCTCCTGCGCGCTGAGGGAGCCGACGGCCTCTGGCTCCACCCGATCGGGGCGCCGCGGGTCTCGCCAGCGGGGATGGCCGCTGGAGCGCGCTGGTACGGGTGGTCCGGATCCCTCCAGGACACGGGCGGCGCCCTGCTCATCGACGGAGACACCCTGCTCCTCTCCACCACCGCCGCGGCCTGGGCGTGGGGTGACGAGCCGCTGCAGCGGGTGTCGGTCACCAGCGCCGAGGGAGAGTCGCTCGCCCTGCTGCGAGGGGACCAGGAGCTGGCCCGCGTCCCCCTCACCGAGGGGAGCTGGGAGGGGGAGGTGCCCGCCTCGGTGAGCGGCCTCGCGGTCGTGGCGGCGGGGCGCGCCCCCTCGCTCCCGGTCGCCCCGCGAGAGGACCTGAGGATGGAGCCTCTGGGCGCGGGTGTGGCGCACCTCTCCCCCCACCAGGCCAGCCGGCCCTTGCTGGTCCGCTGGCGCTCGCTCGACGGCCCCTGGCAGGGCGAGGCGCTGCTCCCCCCCGGCGGGGGGGCGGTGCAGCTGGGCGAGGGCAGCTACGAATTGCTCGTCGAGAGCGGCCCCGCGTGGGTGCCCCTGCGGCTGACCGTGGACCTGGCCGCGGACCAGACCAAGCACCTGGGCCTCACCCTGCTGCCCGCCCTGGCCCACCCACACCACGCCCTGGTCGCCCTGGGCGCGCCGGTGGATCGCTCCAAGCGGTGGCGGGGCACCGACAGCCAGGCCATCACGGCGCTGGCCGGGGGCGGCGTGCGCTACGCGGTGCTCGCGCCAGAGGACGACGTGGCCCCCACCCTGGACGGCGCCGCGCTCAGCGCCTGGCTGGGCTGGAGGACCGGCGCGCGCCTCTCGGGGGACGGCTGGAGCGTCCTCGCCTGGCCGTGGGACGAGGCCCCACGCAGGGCGGCGCGGGGCGCGGAGGACCTCACCGGGCTCAGCCCCGAGGACGGCCTCGCCCTCGCCTGGGGAGGGCCGGGCAGGGCCCGCCTCACCGCGGTGGACCTGGCCTGGATGGGCGCCGTCACCCTGCCACCTTGGAAGGTGCACCCCCTCCCCGACCTGCTCACCCTGGACCACCCCGCGCGCTCCGATTGGTCGCGGTGGTTCGAGTGGCTCGACGCGGGGGTAGACCTGAAGCCAGCGGGCCCCCTGAGCTGGGTGAGCGTTGACGACAGCGCCGCGCTCATCGACGTGGAGGACGCGCTGCTCCGAGGCCCGCTCTGCGCCACGACGGGCCCCTGGATCGACCTGCACCCCCTCCCCTCCCCCGCGCGCGAACCCCTCGGCCACCTGGTCGAGGTGGAGGTGGACGGCGCGGGCCTCACCGCGCTGGCCCTGTACGGGGAGGGGGGCGAGCGGCTCGCGGGCGCAGCGCTGGAGGGGGGACCGCAGCGCCTCCGCTTCGTCCTGCCCCCTACCAAATACGCGGTCGCAGCGGCGTGGGGCGATGAGGAGTGGACCGTCACCCGCCCCCTGTGGTACCAGACCCCCTGACCTGGAGCCCGTCACCCATGCGCCTGTTCCTCACCGCCCTGGCCCTGGCCCTCGCGAACCCCGCCCTAGCCCTCACCGACCCCACCACCGGGAGCTGGCTGGAACTGTCTGGTGGAGGCGCGGTAGTGGGCGGCGCGCTCGCACCACAGGCGGAGCTGTCGCTGGGCGCCTGGCAGGGCCCCTACGACCCCTCCTACGCCATTGGGCACTTCCAGGGGGCCGGCCTCACCCTGCGCGTCGCACCAGGCGACGCACTGACCGCCAGCGCCAGCGCCGAGGTGCGCGGGGGCAAGGACGTGATCGTGGTGGGCTGGTACCGCTTCGCCTCGCTGGGAGCGGAGACACGCGACGACTCGCTGGGCGCGCTCGCGCTTGTAGGGGGGGGCGCCCGCTTCCGGCTGCGCCCCCACTACGCGGTGCACGCCCGACTAGAGGCTGGGATCGGCAGCGCGGGAGGGGTGCACGGGCAGGGCGCACTCACCCTGGGCCTCGCGTGGACCAGGCCCTGGACGCACGCGGATTGATGTCAGGGCTGAGGGCCCGCGCGCGCAGACGCCCCCGAGTTGTCCCCCGCTCCTCACGCGCCGCTGCCCGCGCCCCAGGGCGTCGCCTCCCGGCAGACGGCGCGGGGCCGCTTCCCTCCTGCGACGCGCCACCCCGGGGGCTACCGCGAGGTGATGTGCTTTCTAAGCCAGTCGACCTCGCCCTTCACCCCAGAGAGGTAGAGCTCCTGCACCCTGCGGGTGATCGGCCCGGGTGTCCCCTTCCCCACCACCCGGTGATCTAGCTCGCGGATGGGGGTGATCTCCGCGGCGGTGCCGCACATGAAGGCCTCGTCGGCCACGTAGAAGGCGTCGCGGGCGAAGAACTGCTCCGCGGCGTTGTAGCCCTCGTGGCGGAGGATCTCCAGCACCGTAGACCTGGTGATCCCCGGCAGGATGTTGAGGACCGGGGGCGTCATGATCTCGCCGTGCTTGATCACGAACACGTTCTCCCCAGTGCCCTCGGCCACATAGCCGTGGTGGTCGAGCATCAGCGCCTCGTCGAAGCCATCCTCGTTCGCCTCGTACCGGGCGAGGATGCTGTTGACGTAGTGCCCCACCACCTTGGCCCGCTGCAGCGCGGCGTTGGGGTGCTGGCGGACGAAGGACGAGACCTTGAGGCGCACCCCCTTGTCCATCCCCTCCGACCCCAGGTAGGCGCCCCAGCTCCAGGCGGCGATCACCACGTGGAGCTTGTTGTCCCTGGCGCCCAAGCCCATAGAGCCCATCCCCAGGAAGGCGAGGGGGCGCAGGTAGGCCTCGGTGAGGTGGTTCTCCTCCAGGGTCCGGAGGCAGGCCTCCGCCAGCTCCTCGTGGGTGAAGGGACACACCAGGCCCATCATCCTCATGCTGTCGATGAAGCGCTCCAGGTGGTCATCCAGCCGCCAGATACCGGCCTTCCCGTCGGGCTGAGTGTAGGAGCGGATCCCCTCGAAGACCCCCAAGCCATAGTGCAGGGTGTGGGAGAGGACGTGGACGGTCGCCGCCTCAAAGGGCACCATCTCGCCGTCGAACCAGATCAGATCGGACTCAACACCCATGCCAGACTCCTGCAGCAGTCTCGTCGTGAGGTCAGTCCGATAACCGACAAAGGTAGCTCACGCCCCCGCGAGTGGGCTATCGTACAAAGAACTCAAGACACCGGCGCCTCGCCGCACTACAATCTCGGCATCGTGCCAGGAGTGCCCTGTGACTCGCTTCCTCCCCCTCTCCGCGCTGCTTCTCACCGGCTGCATGTCCAACTGGACCTCGGATTTCGAGCCTCCTGAGGCCACCATCTCCCAGTTCTACAAGGACGCGGACGGGGACGGCTGGGGCGAGTTCGGTTCAGAGCCCCGCCTGCTGGTGAAGGCGAACGTGGCGGAGGGCTACACCGCCCGCAACGCGCTCGACTGTGACGACGCCGACGAGACCATCACCGGCAAGGTGGGCAGCATCTGCCCAGCGCAGGCGGTGGTGCAGGAGAGCGGCGACATCGCCTACGCCGGCTACATCAGCCCCAACGGGAGCGAGTACCTCATCTTCAAGGGGAGCACCACCGAGGTCTGGGCCGCCGCCGCCGAGAAGGCCTGTGGCCCCATCGGCTGGGGTACGCGCCTCAACGGTCGCCTGGCCTCGTTCAGCAACGCGGCCGACGCCACCGCGGTCATCGCCCTGCTCGACACCGACGGCGAGTACCTCCTGAACATCACCCCGGGCGCCCAGCCCGCCTGGGTGGACGGGGGCGACAACGCGCTACTCACCGCCTGGGGCTGGTGTAGCAACCAGGTCATCCCCTCCACCATGGAGCAGGACCGGATGGTGCTCAGGAAGGAGGCCAGCGGCCCCTGCCTCACCCTCCCCAGCGACAAGGCAGCCCACTTTATCTGCCAGCGCGACCTGCCCACCACCGAATTCATCGCCGAGTACGACGTCCCCACCGCCCCCGAGGACTAGCGCCTACCGCAACAGCCGCAGGCGCGCGCTCAGCGCCGACGGGAGGCGGGCGTCCAGGATGCGCCTCGTCGCGGTCGTAGCGCGCGGAGCGGTGGAGCGCCACGACGTCAGTCGTGCTTGCGCGACCTGCCCACCGCCGTACTCATCGCCGAGTACGACGTCCCCAACGCCCCCGAGGACTGGCGCCTACCGGAACAGCCGCAGGCGCGCTCTCAGCGCCGACGGGAGGCGGGCGTCCAGGATGCGCTCCGCCTCGTCGCGGTCGTAGCGCGCGGAGAGGTGGATCGCCACGACGTGAGGGTTGAGGAGGTACTCCCCCCGCCCCAGCAGGTGCTCGAGGTGGATGTGCCCCCGCTCCTCGGCCTTCTCGACCGAGACCCGCCCGTCGAGGAAGGTCAGCTCCAACAGCAGCACCCGGGCCCGCTGGACGCAGGGCTCCTCCAGCACCTCCGGCCCGGTGTCGCCGGTGTAGGCGAGGCGCACCTCCTCGACGGACTCGGTGATCTCCTCCCCCGCGAGGCGCCGAGCCCCCAGCGCGCTCCCCGGGAGCCCCACCAGCTCGGGCCGGAGCCTTGTCCTGCGCTCCACCAGGGCGTAGCCCACCGAGGGCGCCCGGTGGAAGGTGCGGAAGACCCGCGCCCCGCGCAGCCCCCGCCCGTCCAGGGGCACCCAGTCCCCCGGCTCCACCCCGTGCACCTCGTGGGGCAGCGCGGATCCAGAGAGCGCGCGCCAGGCCTCCATCATCGCCTGGAAGCGCCCCAACAGCGGGGCAGGCACCCAGTAGCTCGGCGGGGCCATCCCCATCAGGTCCCTGGTCGCGCAGTGCCAGGGCGCGCCGGCCATGTGGTCGAGGTGGGCGTGGGTAAACAGGACCCTGCCCACCTTCACCGTCTCCATGTCTCCGCGGCCCATGTCGAAGCACAGGCGCCAGTCCGGGACCCGCACCGCGCTCTCCAGCCCGCCCACCGTGACGCCCGCCAACCGTATCCCGTCTACTGTCATCATTCTGGACAACCCATGACGGGCCATCCGCGCGCCCGTCCTTAGAAGGGAGAGCCTAACCTGACGGAGTGTCGCCATGACCCGAGAGCTCCTCTTCCTGAGCACCGGCGCCGCGCTCAGCGCCCTGTTCCTCGCTCCCCTCGCCCTCTCCGGCGAGCCGCACACCGCACCCCTCGTCCCCCCCGCCGAGTGGACCGCACCGACCTCCCTGGCGCCTCTGGTGGAGGCCGTGCAGCCCGCGGTGCTCTCCATCGAGGTGGAGGGCGCGCAGCAGGCGATGGGCGAGGTGCCAGAGATGTTCCGGCAGTTCTTCGACCAGATGCCGCAGCAGCCCCGCCACGGAGAGGGCAGCGGCTTCATCATCTCGCGAGACGGCCTGGTGCTGACCAACTACCACGTCATTGACGGCGCCAGCGAGATCCACGCGAGGCTCACAGACGGCAGCAGGGTGGAGGCCAAGGTGCTCGGCTCGGACCCGCGCATCGACGTGGCGCTGCTCCAGCTCCAGGGCGACCGCACCTGGCCCCACCTGGCGCTGGGGGACTCGGAGGCCACCAGGGTCGGCGACCCGGTGATGGCGGCGGGCAACCCGCTAGGCCTCGGGCACACCGTCACCTCCGGGATCATCTCCGGCAAGGGCCGCGCCCTGGGACACGACGGCTTCGACGACTTCCTCCAGACCGACGCCGCCATCAACCCCGGCAACTCGGGCGGCCCGCTCTTCAACATGCGGGGCGAGGTGGTGGGGATCAACACCGCGATCGTCCAGGGCGCTAACACCGTCGGCTTCGCGATCCCCATCAACCTCGTGCAGCGCTCCCTCGACGACCTGCGCACCCTGGGCAGGGTGTCGCGCGGCTTCCTGGGGGTCCTCCACCAGCCGGTCGACGGGCCCCTCGCGGCGCACTGTGGGGTGGAGCAGCTCGCCGGAGGATCGCTGGTGGAGGGGGTGCTCCAGGGGTCCCCCGCAGAGGCAGCGGGGCTGGTGCCCTGTGACGTTGTGGTGGAGGTGAACGGGGAGCGGGTGGACGATCCCGACGACCTGGTGAAGCGGATCGGGATGCGCCACCCTGGCGACGAGGTGGAGCTGGAGCTGGTCCGAAAGGGGCGCAAGCACCGGCTCCATGTCACCCTCGCCGAGAGCCCCGAGCGCCCCGGTGAGGCGCTCCGCACCGCCCCCACCCCCTCGGCGGAGGAGGTGATGGGCCTGCGCCTCGCGCCGCTCTCTGGGGAGGAGCTCACCCACCAGGGGCTGAGCCACGGGGTGCGGGTGGAGGGGGTGTCCCCCGGCAGCCCGGCGAGGAGGGCCCTGCGGCCAGACGACGTCCTCGTTGAGGTGGGAGGGGCGCCGGTGGCGACCCCCGAGGAGGTGCGCAGGGCGCTGGCGCGCGCGGCCAAGGACGGGGACGAGGTGTGGGTGAGCGTGGTGCGGGCCCGGACCCTCCGCCTGGTGCCGGTGCCGGTGCGCTAGGACTCGACAGCCCGCGCCCCTCCCGCCACACTGGGGGGGTCGAAACGGAGCCCCGATGCCCTCCGCCTCCTTCCTCCTGCCCGTGCGTGACCTGGCCAGTACCCTCGATCCGGCGCTGGCGAGCCTGGCCGTCCAGACCCACGCCGACCACGAGGTGGTGGTGGTGGACGACGGGAGCACGGACGGCAGCGGGCAGATCGCGGAGGCATGGGCGAGGCGCGATCCCCGCTTCAGGGTGCTGCACCTGCCTCCCACCGGCCTGGCGGGGGCGCTCAACGCCGGGCTGGCTGCCTGCCGCGCGGGGTGGGTGGCGAGGATGGACGGGGACGACCTCGCCGCTCCCTCGCGCCTGACCCGGCAGCTTCCGCTGCTCCTGGCCGACCCCACCCTCGCGGTGGTAGACGGGCAGGTGCACTTCTTCCGCGACGAGGGCGAGGTCCCCGAGGGGATGCGCCGCTACGAGGCGTGGATCAACGGGGTGATCACCCCCGAGGACTTCGACCGCGCGCTGCTGATCGACAGTCCGGTGGTGCACCCCTGCGCCACCCTGCGGCGCGAGGCGGTGCTCGCGGTGGGGGGGTACCGAGACGGCGATTTTCCAGAGGACTACGACCTGTGGCTCAGGCTCCACGCGGCGGGCTGGCGCCTGCGGAAGGTGCCCGAGGTGCTGGTGTCGATGCGCGACCGCCCCGCCCGCCTGACCCGAACCGACACCCGCTACCGGCAGGAGGGCTTCCGGCGGGTGCGCCGCGAGTGGCTCGCTGCCACCGTGCTCAGCGGGCCACGCAGGGTGGCGCTATGGGGCGGCGGCAAAGAGGGGCGCCCCTGGCTGCGCTGGCTGCTAGCGTCGGGGCACCTGGTGCCCGCGGTAGTAGACGTCGCACCCCGGAGGGTCGGGGGACTGAAGCGGGGCGCGGTGCCGATCGTCCCCCCGGAAGCCCTAGCAGGGTTGGACGCGGAGCTGCTGCTGGTGGCGGTGGGTGCCCGTGGGGCGCTGCCCCTGATCCGCGAGCAGCTCCGAGCGCTGCGCCCAGACTGGCGAGAGGGGCGAGACTGGTGGGCGCTGCGGGGCCCCTGATACCAAGGGGAGGATACCCAGGCCGGGTGGAAGGGCTCGGTGGCGCGCGTCCAGCGCGCGCCGCGACGGCGAACAGGGAGGCGCTGGCGGGGCCCCTCCACGTCCGAGCCGACCGACGACGCCCTCGGGGGCGCGTCCGCGCGACCCGACCCTTCAGGCTTGGAGAGGGTAGGAGCGGCTGACCCGGAGCCCCCAGGCCCGGTGGCCACTCCGCCAGGCCGCCCCACGGGGCGCGATGCAGGCTCGCCCGATGTCACCCCTGGTCAATAGCCCTTGCCCCTCGGGTTCATCGCGCTAAACCGCCCGGTGACTCCTGGAGATGCACCTTGCGATTCTTCCTCGTCCCCCTGCTGGGCCTCCTCGCTACCTCCCAAGCCCTCGCCGTGGAGGTGGACTTCGAGGGGTACACCCGCGCCCGCGCGAGGCTCTTCGACGATCTCTCGCTGGATCGGAGCCTCGCCAACGCCGAGGGGACCACCGCCTATGTGCAGCACCGCCTGTGGCTGAAGCCCCGCTTCCTCATCAACGACCACCTGGCGGTGTTCACCGAATTTCGCGGTCTGGACGGGGTGATGTGGGGTGAGAACCCCTCCGCCGGGTGGGACCCGGTCTCCGGCACCGCCTACGACCCGATGTTCTCGGACGACCTCGCGCCCCCCCTCAGCGCGGGGACCTCATCCGAGGTGGCGTGGGACGCGGCGGGGAGCCTGAGCGGCTTCGCGCTTTGGCGGGCCTGGGGCGAGGTAGACACAGACTACGGGCGCTTCGCCTTCGGCCGCATGCCCCTCCACTGGGGTATGGGGATCTGGCAGAACGACGGACAGGGCCTCACCTCCGAGTACGGGGACACGGTAGATCGCCTCCAGTGGCAGAAGGTTATCGACGACGTGTGGGTGCAGCTGGCGGTAGACGTCAACGACGCGGGCCAGCCCTACCGTCGCGACGACACCTGGTCCGCCAACGCGGCGGTAGGCTACCGCGCAGAGAAGCTCAAGGTCGGGCTGAACACCCAGCTCCGCAGGGGCAGCGACCCCGGCTTCACCCTGTTCACCGGGGACGGCGCCCTGGACCTGACCGCCGGCAACCTGCGGGTGCAGGCCGAGGTGCTGGGGCAGACCGGCGGTGGCGACCTGTCCACCGGCGCCAACGGGGTGCAGCTCTCCGCCTACGGATCGGCCCTCGACGTCGGCCTCCACAGCCCTAGCCTGGGGCTCGGCCTCGCGGCGGGCTTCGCGAGCGGTGATCGGGACGACACCGACGAGAACATGCACACCTTCCGCTTCGATCCTGACTACGACGTGGGCGTCATCCTCTTTGAGCAGCCCATGCCCGTACTCCAGGCGGTGGCGATCACCGACGAGAACGGCGGCCGCTCCTACGACCAGACCCTGATAGGCCCCCAGGTGTCCAACGCGATCTTCCTCAAGCCGCGGGTGTGGAAGGAGGTCCACGAGGGCGTAGAGGTGGAGGGCTCGGTGCTCTGGGCACGCACCGCCGCGATCCCCGAGGACTGGGGCGCCCGCAGCACCTACGGGGTGGAGCTGGCAGGCACGGTGCGGCTGCACGCCTGGGATCACCTCGAGCTCCAGGGGAGCGGGGCCGCCTTCCTCCCCGGCACCTATTTCTCCGGCTACGCCGACACCGAGGCGGGCTACGAACACTTCGATCAGCCAGTCTACGGGGCGCAGGTCTTGAGCAAGATCGACTTCTAGAGCCCCGAGCGGCCAGCGCCACAGGGCATGGGGCCCGCCGGCGCGACACCGCTGCTGTCTTGAGGGCGCCCCACCGAACCCCCTCCACCGATCCCCCGAGAGGCGCGGCGACGACGGGGGTGACCGCTAGCGCAACAGGCAGGGGGGCGCTAGCGGCGGCCTCCCGCATCCACCCTGTGGAGAGGTCAGGCGCTGCCGCTCGGTGCCCCTGCCCGCACCATCACCGCGACGGCGGCGACCTTCACCCTGTCCAGGGCGGGGCGCCGCCCGGGCTCCTCCCCTCGGCCAGTGACACCGTCATCGAGGTAGCGGCACAGGGTCGCGAGACACCCCGAGTTTGACCACAGCACGCCGCGAACGTCCCTGCGCGAGGACGGGTGTCCGACCAGGTGAACCTGAGCGATCATCAGCGGCTCCCCTGGCTCCGAAATGGATTTGGCCCCCCAGGTAGCGAGCCTGAGTTGCTGGAGGTGCCACAGCACCTCCTGGCCAGGAGGCTCCTGGTTCCGGAACCTGGGGCCGATGAGGTCCACCGGAGGGCCAGACAGGGCCACAGGACGGGTCTGACCACCTGGTGTGGGAGGGGGCGGGCCCCTCCCGGGAACCACGCGGGCTGACCTCGGGGGCACCAGGGCGCGATCCCTGCGGGGGTGCGAGGCGTCCCGCCGAGCAGGGTCCAACCCCGCAGGATCCCCCTCGGCCGCGATCCCTGCGGGGGTGCGAGGCATCCCGCCGAGCAGATTCCAACCCCGCAGGATCCGACCCGACTGGCGACGGGGCGGACCAGGGCCCTGGGGGATCCTGCTGCGACCTAGGGGACCGCGGTGGAGAGGATCAAGCCCTAGGCGAGAGGAGAGGAGCCCGGCGAGTGAAGGCCTGGCTGCCTCCGCAGACCTGATGGACACCCGATCACGGGCCCCTACGGTGGGCGCGACGGCCGGCATGGAGCAGACAAAAAAAAGGGGAAGTCCCGAAGGACTTCCCCTTTAGATGGTGCGCGGAGAGGGACTCGAACCCTCACAGCCTAGCGGCCACAAGGCCCTCAACCTTGCGCGTCTACCAAATTCCGCCATCCGCGCATGCTCACTAGTTATCCGGTGACACCGCCTCGGTCAAGGCACCTCACCAGTCTTTTTATCGACCATGTCCATGTCGAGAAACCCTGCGTCCTCCTCCTGCAGCCGCTCGATCTCGTCACCGACGTTGGCGTCAGCGAGCAGGCTCTTGTCCGAGTACACCGCCAGGGTGATCGAGGTGACCATGAACATCACCGCGGCCCCGGTGGTGGCCTGAGAGAGGAGGTTAGCCGGCCCTCGCGGCCCGAACATCGTCCCGCCCCCGGCCCCACCGAAGGCAGCGCCGACGTCACCACCCTTCCCCGGCTGGAGCAGGATGACGAGGATCAGGATGATGCTCAGCACCACGTGCAGAGCGACGACAAACATGTACATGGGGACTCCGCAGCCTACTCTTCGAGGGCCTCGCCCTCTGGCATGGCCTCGACCACCTGGATGTACGCCATGGCGGCGTTGTCCCCGGGACGGTTGGAGGTCTTGATCACACGGGTGTACCCGCCGGGCCTGGTCGCGAGTCGCTCGGCGTACTCGCCAAACACCTTCCCGACCGCCTCAGGGTTGTTGATCCACAGCTTGGCACGACGGATGGCGTGGACGCGCTGGGCGCGAGCATCCGCGAGGTCCTGCCCCTCGAGCCCGTCGAGAGAGGGAGCCTTCTTGCCGATGGTGATGAGCTTCTCCGCGATGGGACGAAGCTCCTTGGCGCGAGCCTCGGTGGTCCGAATCTGGCCGTGCAGCATCAGCGAGGTGACCATATTGCGGAACATCGCCTTGCGGGCGGTGCTATCCATACCGAACTTGCGCCCGGACTTGCGGTGACGCATGACACACTCCTAGCGCGCGATGTCGCGCCTATCCGTTGATCTTGGGGGTGTTCTGGATCTTCATGCCCAGCAAGAGGTTGAGATCGGAGAGAATCTCCTTGATCTCATTGAGGGACTTGCGGCCGAAGTTCTTGGTCTTCAGCATCTCGCCCTCGGTCCTCTCGACGAGCTGATAAATGTACTCGATGCCCGCGTTCTGCAGACAATTCTGGGAGCGAACGGACAGCTCGAGCTCATCGACCCGCTTGAACAGCGCCTCGTTGACCTCAGCCTCCTCCGAGGCTTCCTCTTCGGGCTCGGGCTCCTCGTTCTCGGCGAACGCGATAAAGATCTGAAGCTGCTCCTTCAGGATCTTCGCCGAGTACGCCACCGCGTCCTCAGGAGCGACCGAACCATCGGTCCAGACCTCCATGACGAGCTTGTCGTAGTCGGTACGGTTTCCGACTCGCGCGTTGGTGACGTTGTAGCGAACCCGCTTGATTGGGGAGAAGATGGCGTCGATGGGAATGGTCCCGATGGCCTGCTCCTCCTTCTTGTTCTCCGCTGCGGGCACATAGCCCTTGCCCATCTCGACCGACACCTCGATGTCGATCTTCCCCTCCTCGGTGAGGGTGCAGATGGCGTGCTCGGGGTTGAGCACGGTGCAGGCGGCGTCGAAGGTCAGATCGCCGGCACGAACTACGACGATCTCGCCCGGAGAGCCCTGCTTGTGCAGGGAACCGGTGACTGTGGTGATCGCGCCGGTCTTAAGCAGCACGCCCTTGATGTTGAGGACGATGTCGGTGACATCCTCGACCACACCAGAGATGGAGGAGAACTCGTGCAGCACCCCATCGATCTTGACGCTGGTCACGGCGGCGCCCTGCAGAGAGGACAACAGCACGCGCCGCAGCGCATTCCCGATGGTGGTACCGAAGCCGCGCTCGAGAGGACGGATGACGAACTTACCGTAAGACGAACCAGACTTACGGTCGCGCTCGACACGAGACGGCTTGGTGAGGTTCCGCCAATTGGCGTAGATGGACTCTTGCATGCTCATAAACACCCTCACGGCGCTTCTTCCCCGGGATCACCGGGCTAACGCGCAGAGATGGTTGCGGCGCCCTAAGGCGCCGTTTTGAATCAGACCCGGCGACGCTTGGGAGGCCGACACCCGTTGTGCGGGATCGGCGTGGCGTCCTGGATGTAGCTGATCTTGAGCCCGGTGGTAGCGATGGCGCGCAGCGCCGACTCGCGACCAGACCCGGGACCGCGAACGATCACACCGACGCTCTTCATCCCGTGCTCCATCGCCTTGCGGACAGCGTCCTCGGCGACCAGCTGCGCGGCGAAGGGCGTGCTCTTGCGAGAGCCCTTGAAGCGCATCACCCCGGCGGAGGACCAGGAGACGGTGTTGCCGTTGAGATCGGCGATGGTGACGATGGTGTTGTTGAAGGTGGCCTGAATGTGGGCGACCCCAACGGGGATATTCTTCTTGACCTTACGCTTCGCTTGACGACGCTGTGCCATGAAACTCTATGCTCCGAGGAGGGGTTAGCGCCGCTTGCCAGCGGCGCGACGGGGGCCCTTACGAGTCCGCGCGTTGGTGTGGGTGCGCTGGCCACGGACGGGGAGCCCGCGCCGGTGCCTGAGACCCCGGTACGCGCCCATGTCCGCGAGGCGCTTGATGTTCATCATGACCTCCTTGCGGAGCTCACCCTCGACGCGAACCTCGGCCTGGATGGCCTCGCGGATCTTCGCGACGTCAGAGTCCGTCAGCTCGAAGACGCGAGTCATCGGGTTGACGTCCGCCACCTGGACCAGGTGACGAGCGGTGGTTTGGCCGATCCCGTAGATGCGCGTGAGCGCAATCCACACCGGCTTATTTCTGGGAAGATCGACACCCTCGATACGTGCCACTGCTACCGTCCTTAGGCTTCTCAGCCTGCTAGTGGAACTCCTGAAGCCGACCCGAGGTTCACTGGCGACCCAGCGTCTCGCCGGGCAACATCGTGAGGATCTCGGGGCCGTGATCCAGGATGACTAGTGTGTGTTCAAAGTGCGTTGCCAAGCTACCGTCCCGGGTGCGTACCGTCCACCCATCTTCCGCCAAGATCCCCTGAGGATCCCCTCTCGTCGCTGCGGGCTCAAGCGCTAGCGCCTGCCCGACACGCAGGAGGTTGCCCTCCCCAGACCTGCCGCGGTTCGGTACGGCTGGTCGCTGGTGCAGCGCGCGTCCGATACCATGTCCCTGAAGACCCTGGATCGGATGAAGCCCGTTCGCTTCGAGATGACGTTGGATGCTGTGGCTGATATCTCCGACACGTGAGCGTGGATTTGCGAATGACAAGGCAAAATACAGGCTTTGGCGGGTAATGTCAAGCTGGCGGCGAAGATCATCCGACACTTCCCCTACCCCAACGCTGACGGCCATGTCAGAAAAATACCCTCTATAGGCGACTGCGAGGTCCAGGGACACCACCTGCCCCTCAACCAGCGCCCGCGCCGTCGGCGGGGCGTGGGCGATCGCGTCGTCCACGGACACCGCCAGGCCGGGGTGAGCCCCCCCGGAGGCACCGACGAGCCCCCGCCGCTGCAGTTGAGCGGCGCAAACGCCAGCCAGCTCCTCCCCAGTGACGCCAGGCTCAACGAGCGCGATGAGCTCCGCCATCACCAAGGAAAGACGAAGCCCGGCCTCACGCATGAGGTCGAGCTCCCAGGGCCGGAGGACTGAGATGGGCTTACCGAAGCAGGTTCACGTCGCCCTTCTGCAAGAGCCGACGCCGCCCCTTGACGCGCTGAGCCTTAGGCCCGATCAGCCCGTCGTAGTGCTTCGTCATCAGCTGCGCCTCTACCTGCGCCACGGTGTCCAACGCGACGCCGACCACGATGAGCAGCCCGGTCCCGCCAAAGGAGAAGGGCACGTTGTAGGCACTGACCAGCACGCTGGGCAGGATGCAGATCGCCGACAGATAGACCGCCCCACCCGCGGTGAGCCGAGTGAGGAGCCAGTCCAGATAGGAGATCGTCTCTGCACCAGGCCGCACCCGTGGAATATAGCCGCCCTGCTTCTTGAGGTTCTCGGCGAGATCCTCCGGCGGGAAGGTGACCGCGGTGTAGAAATAGGCGAAGAACACGATCAGCCCGGCGTACGACAAGTTGTACAGCCACCGTCCAGGGATGAAGGCGCCGCTGACCCAATCGAGCACCGCGCTGGGATAGAACTGCCCGATGGTGCTGGGGAACATCAGCAGCGACGAGGCGAAGATCGGAGGGATAACCCCAGAGATATTCACCTTAAGCGGCAAATAATCGCTCCGCCCAGGGTAGACCTTTCGGCCTAAGACCTTCTTAGCGTACTGTATCGGGATCCGCAGCTGCCCCCGCTCGACGAACACGATCCCCATCACGACGAGGAACATGAAGACCCCGAGGAGCGTCACCTGAAGCAGGTTCATCTCCTCAGAGGACACCCGCTCGAAGAGGTGGATGACGCCCGCTGGGAGGCGAGCGATGATCCCGGCGGTGATGATGATAGAGGCGCCGTTACCGATGCCGCGATCCGTCATCTGCTCAGCGAGCCACATGACGAAACACGCGCCGGCGGTCATCGTCAGCACCGTCATCACCCTGAAATCCCAGCCACCGTTGATGACCACGTCCGTGGTCCCGACGCGCATCTGCTCCATTCCCCGGGCCATGGCCGAGGACTGCATCACCGCGATGATGATGGTGAGATAGCGGGTGTACTGCGTGATCCGGTTCTTCCCTTGCTGTCCCTCCTTCTGGATGCGCTCCAGCATCGGGACCATCTTCGTAAGAAGCTGGATGATGATCGACGCGGTGATGTAGGGCATAATCCCGAGCACGAACACGCTGAACTGCTCCAGCGCACCGCCCGAGAACATGTTGTACAGACCGAACAGCGTGTTGGACTGTTCAGAGAAGAACTGCTGTAGCGCGGCCCGATCGATCCCCGGCGCGGGGATGTAAATCCCCAGCCGATAAATCGCGAGCATTCCAAGCGTAAAGAGGACCCGCTTGCGCAGGTCCTCCATTTCCCAGATACGCGTGACGATATTTGCCACGAGTATTACCCCCGTTCAGGAGGGCTCACTCGCCTTCAGTGGAGGGAGCCTCGGTGGTGCCACCCGCAGCGAGAATCTTCTCCGCGGCCGACTTGCTGAGCTTAGCGACCCGCACGTGAAGCGCAACCTCCAGGTCGCCTCCACCGAGGATCTTGACACCGTCTGCGCCGATCCGGGAGATCATCCCGAACGACTTCAGTACCTCTGCGTCCACCGTCATGCCCGCCTCGAGCTCGTTCAGACGCCCAACGGCGATCGTCTCGTAGTCCTTGGCGAAGATGTTGGTGAAGCCCTTCTTGGGCAGCCGCCGGTGGAGGGGCATCTGCCCGCCCTCGAAGCCAGCCCGCCGCTTGTAGCCGGACCTGGACTGGGCGCCCTTGGTGCCACGGCCGCAGGTCTTGCCCTTGCCGGAGCCCTCACCACGACCCACGCGCATCCGGGTCTTGGTCGAGCCGGGCGAGGGGTGGAGATTGGAGAGTTCGTTAGCCATGGCTGGGAGCCTCCTCAAGTTCCTCGACCTGGACCAGGTGGAGGACCTTCTTGACCATACCGCGAACGGCTGGAGTGTTCTCTAGAACGCGAGACCCGCCGATCCGCCGCAGGCCAAGGCCCTTGAGCGTCTCAAGCTGCCGGTCTTCACGACCGATGGCGCTGTGCTTCAGGGTGACCTTCAGGTGAGTGATCATCTCAACTCCTACGCGCCGACCTGAGCGGACGGACGCACGGTGTAGTGGGGATAGACCTCATCGACCTGCTTGCCGAGACGAGCCGCGCACGCCTCAACAGACTCGAGGTTGTCGAGCCCAGCGAAGACAGCCCGCACCACGTTGTGAGGGTTGTTGGACCGAAGGCTCTTGGTGAGCACGTTGCTCACGCCGACAGCCTCCATGATGGCGCGAATGATCGGACCGGCGATGACGCCGGTACCGCGAGAGGCCGGCTTGAGGAGGACGCGCCCAGCGCCGTACTCACCGAGCACCTCATGAGCGATGGTGCCATCCACCAGAGCCACCTTGTGCATAGCCTTGCGAGCGCGCTCGGAGCCCTTGCGGATCGCCTCCGGCACCTCGTTGGCCTTGCCAAAGCCGACGCCGACCGAGCCCTCACCGTCACCGACCACCACGATAGCCGAGAAGCTAAAGCGGCGTCCGCCCTTCACGACCTTGGCGACGCGGTTGATGTGGATCACCTTCTCGATGAGGTTGCTCTCTTCCTCTTCGCGCCGACGCCTGTTCATCTTCTTCATGGGTATGACTCCCTAGAACTTGAGTCCCGCTTCACGAGCGGCGTCGGCGAGCGCTGCCACTCGCCCGTGGTAGAGGTAGCCGTTGCGATCGAACACCACGGTGTTGATCTCAGCGGCGAGGGCGCGCTCCGCGACCAGCTTGCCGACGACACCAGCCGCGTCGCGGTTGCTGCCGAGGCCCTCGACCCCGTTGTCCAAGGTGGACGCGGCGGCCAAGGTAACGCCGTTCTCATCGTCGATGAGCTGCGCGTAGATGTGCTTATTGCTTCGGAAGACGGTCAGCCTGGGACGCTCTGAGGTCCCAGTCACACTCTTGCGAATGTGAGCCTTACGGCGGAGACGAGACTTCACCTTAGGATTGGTCTTAGCCATCAGGTACTCCAGGACCTTACGCAGACTTGCCGGTCTTGATGCGGACATACTCGCCGACGTAGCGGACGCCCTTGCCCTTGTAGTGATCCGGACGGCGGAAATCGCGAATCATCGCGGCGACCTGACCGACCTGCTGCTTGTTGATACCCTTGACGTCGATCCGGACGTTGCGGTCAACCGCGATCTGGATGCCGTCAGGGATAGGGAAATCGATGGGGTGAGAGTACCCGAGGTTCATCACCAGGCTGGTGCCCTTGACGTCCGCGCGGTAACCGACGCCGACGATCTCGAGCTGCTTGGAGAAGCCCTTGGTGACACCCGTCACCATGTTGGACACCAGTGAGCGCATCAGGCCGTGGTTAGACCGAGCCACCTTGGAGTCGTTGACGCGCTGGACGAGGAGGGTGTCCCCCTCAACCTGAACCTCAACGCTACCCACGACAGCCTGCGAGAGCTTGCCGAGGGGGCCGGAGACCTGAACCTCACCGCCTTCGACTGCGACGGTGACGCCCGCGGGGAGCGAAACCGGGAGCCTTCCGATACGGGACATAGAGACCTCCGTCTACCAGACGTGGCAGATGACTTCGCCACCGACGCCGGCCTGGCGGGCCTGCCGATCGGTGATGACGCCTTGGGGGGTGGTGAGAATAGCGATTCCGAGGCCATTGCGCACCATGGGGATCGCGCCCTTGCCGACGTACTGCCGGCGACCGGGCGTAGAGACCCTCTGGATCCCGCGGATGACCGCGGTGCTCGCAGTGGCGAACTCAGACGTGTACTTCAGGAAGACCTTGATGCGGCCCTGAGGTCCAGTCTGATCATCGATGTAACCGCCGATATAGCCCTCCTGCTTGAGGACGTGCGCGATTGCCAGCTTGATCTGCGAACGCGGGATGACGACGGTCTCGTGACCAGCCCTCTGCGCGTTGCGAATCCGCGTGAGCATATCAGCGATAGGATCGGTCATGCTCATGGAAAATCCTCCACAAGGCGGGGATACCGCCTGAACGGTTCCTAGGCCTTGGCGAAAGGCATACCGAGGTGCTTCAAGAGCGCGCGCGCTTCCTCGTCCGTGGTAGCGGACGTGACAAAAGCGATGTTCATTCCGATGATGCGCGCGACCTTGTCGTATTCGATTTCAGGGAAGATGATCTGCTCGGTAAGACCGAGAGAGTAGTTACCGCGACCGTCGAACGCCTTGTTAGAGACGCCACGGAAGTCACGGATGCGAGGCATGGCGACAGTCACCAGCCGGTCGAGGAACTCCCACATCTGGGCACCACGGAGGGTGACCCGGGCACCGATGGGCATGCCCTCGCGGAGCTTGAAGTTGGCGATAGAGCGCCGGGCCTTGGTGATCACAGCCTTCTGGCCAGCGATCATCGTGAGCTCAGCCGCCGCGGCGTCGAGCACCTTGGCGTTCTGGATCGCCTCCTTGAGGGAGGTGTTGATGATGATCTTCTGCAGACGGGGAATCTGCATCACGTTCGCGTAACCGAACTCTTCCATCAGCGCGGTCTTGACGCTCTCGTCGTAGACCGCCCGCAGGCGCGGGGTGTAATTCTCAGGAGTCATCATCTACCTCAGGCGTTGTCGAGGACGGCGCCGGTGGCGCGGTTGATGCGGACCTTGCGCCCATCCTCGAGCGTCCTGTACCCGACCTTCACCGCCCGGCCGGCGGTGGCATCGAAGTACGCGACGTTGGACACGTGCAGGGAGGCTTCCTTGTAGACGATGGAGCCGCGCTGATCGCCAGAGGGCTTCTGGTGACGCTTCACCAGGTTGGCGCCCTCGACGACTACGCGACCGTCCTCCGGGAGAACCCGCAGGACCTTGCCAGTCTTGCCCTTGTCCTTGCCCGCGAGGACGACGACCATGTCATCGCGCTTGATACGGTACTTAAGGTTGCTCATGTTCTCTCCGGGACCTCAGAGGACCTCAGGGGCCAGGGACACAATCTTCATGAACTTGGCGGCGCGAAGCTCGCGTGCCACGGGCCCAAAGATGCGGCTGCCGAGAGGCTCATTTTCCTTGTCGATAAGGACGGCGGAATTCTTGTCGAAGCGGATGTAGGACCCGTCACGACGGCGGACTTCCTTCTTGGTGCGGACGATGACCGCACGGTGGATCTGGCCCTTCTTCACCTTCCCGTTGGGCGCGGCGTCCTTGACGGCTACCACGATGATGTCGCCCACGGTTGCGAAGCGGCGGCCGGCACCCCCGAGAACCTTCACGCACTTGACGCGCTTAGCTCCCGAGTTGTCGGCGACGTCCAGCACACTCTCTGTCTGAATCATTTCGATTCCCCTTTAGCTTGCGGACGGGATCAGGCCTGGACCCGGCGCTCAATCACCCGCCACCGCTTGGTGCGAGAGAGAGGGCGCGACTCCTGGATGACAACCATGTCGTCGACGACGCACTCGTTATTCTCGTCATGCGCCTTGTAGGTCTTGATCCGCTTCACGTACTTGGCGTACCGCGAGTGCTTGACCAGGCGGGTCACCTCGACGGTAACAGTCTTGTCCATCTTGTTGGACACGACGCGACCGACGACCCTGCGGCGGCTGTCCACCTTCGCTTCAGTCATGTCAACCTCGTTACGGCCGCTAGGGCCGGTGCTCGGTAGGGTTCAATAGAGTAAAAACTCTGGCGACCTGCGGCCGCGTGGGAGGTCTCCTGCGAACAGGACGCTCCCGGCGTGGCACATGCCAGCACCGCGCAACGGTCTATTGCGCGGTGCCCAGAATGACGCGAACTTACTCAGCGGCGTCGATCTTGTCAACCAATCCAGCGAGGAACTGCCCCTTTCCTGCGCCCGAGATCCCCTGAGCCGCCGCGCGGGTCCAGGATCCACGGTGCGCGCGGAAGATGGCGTCCTGCCCGAGGGACTGCGCGAGCTCGCGGGTGCGAAGCTCAGTGCGGATCCGGGCGATGTCCTTGCGGAAGACCGCCAGCTTGGCAGTGTTCTCGAGCTTGTTCAGGCTGTGGGCGAACCGGGCCTCGACGAGCTTGTGCTCCAGGTCGAGGGCCATGTGCACCAGCTCGGCGTCGCCGAGTCCCTGCAATTCAGCGGCCTTCATCACAGCACCTCCTGGTCACGCTGCATGAAGCGAGTACCAATGGGAAGCTTATTGGCAGCGAGGCGGAGCGCCTCACGAGCGACCTCGGGCTCAACGCCGTCGAGCTCGTAGAGGATACGACCAGGCTTGACCACCGCGACCCACAGCTCGGGCGCGCCCTTACCTTTACCCATTCGGGTCTCGGCGGGCTTCTTCGAGAGGGGCTTGTCGGGGAAGATGCGAATCCACACCTTTCCACCGCGCTTCACATGACGCGTCATCGCGATACGAGCGGCCTCGATCTGGCGCGCGGTCACGAAGCCAGCGGAGGTGGCCTGGAGCGCGAAATCGCCGAAGGCCACGTCGCTGCCGCGGTATGCGAAGCCGGTCATCCGGCCCTTCTGCACCTTCCGGTGCTTTACACGCTTGGGAGCGAGCATTTCATTTCTCCAAGGCTTAAACGGGCTTCAGGTCTTCGCCAGGCGTGACCTCACCCTTGTAGATCCAAACCTTCACGCCGATGATGCCGTAGGTCGCCCGAGCCTCGGCGAGGCCGTAGTCGACGTCAGCCCTGAGGGTGTGCAGGGGCACGCGGCCCTCGCGATACCACTCAGTGCGGGACATCTCGGCACCACCGAGTCGCCCGGCGCACATGACCTTGATGCCCTTAGCGCCCGCGCGGCGGGCAGAGGTCATCGCCTTCTTCATGGCGCGACGGAAGGAGGTGCGCTTGACGAGCTGGGCGGCGATGTTCTCGGCGACGAGGACAGCGTCCGTCTCGGCCTTGCGGACCTCGATGATGTTGACGAACACCTCGGTGTTCACGATCGCCTGGAGCTCGCGACGCAGGGTGTCGAGCCCGCGGGCACGCTTACCAAGCACGATCCCGGGCTTGGCTGCGTGAACGAAGACCTTGACCTTGTTCGCGGCACGCTCGATCAGAATCCGAGAGATCCCCGCGGACGCAAGGCGGTCCTTGACGTGCTGGCGGATCTTGATGTCCTGTGCGAGAAACTGCCCGTAGTTACGGTCGGCGTACCAGTTGGACTGCCAGCCCTTCGTGATGCCGACACGGAAACCAAGGGGATGAACCTTCTGGCCCATGTGAACTTCCTTTCCCTAGTGGGTTTCCAGAACCACGGTGATGTGGCTGGTCTTCTTGAGGATGCGCGTCGCGCGCCCCTGGGCCCTGGGACGGAACCGACGCAGCGAGGGCCCCTCGTCGACCATAATGGTCTTGACGAAGAGATCGTCGACATCGATGTCCTCGGAGGCGCTCTTGGCGAGGTCCTCCGCGTTGGCCACCGCAGACTCAATGAGCTTGCGGATGAGGGGCGCAGACTTGCGCTCGGTGAAGGTAAGGGCCTCGATGGCCTCGGGCACATCTTGCCCGCGAACCATGTTGGCGACGATCCGCGCCTTACGGGCTGATACCCGTGCGTTGCGGAGTACTGCTCTGCTCTCCATGGTTGCTCCTACCGAACCTTGCCCTTGCGGTCAGCGGCATGTCCCCGGAAGGTCCGGGTCGGGGAAAACTCACCGAGCTTGTGCCCGACCATCTGCTCCGAGACGAAGACAGGGATGAACTGCTTGCCGTTGTGCACGGCAAAGGTCAACCCGATCATCTCAGGGATGATGGTAGAGCGACGGCTCCAGGTCTTGATGACGCGATTGCTGCTCGTATCACGAGCCACCTTCACCTTTTCGCGGAGGTGCCCGTCTACGAACGGCCCTTTCTTGATCGAACGAGACATTCTGAACTCCTACCGCTTGTTCCGCCGCTTCACGATGAAGCGGGTCGAGGTCTTCTTGGCAGCCCGGGTGCGGTAACCCTTCGTGGGCTTACCCCAGGGGGTGACAGGGTGACGGCCCTTGGACCGCCCCTCACCACCGCCGTGCGGGTGGTCGACCGGGTTCATGACGGTACCGCGGACGGTGGGCCGGAACCCAAGCCAACGGGTACGCCCGGCCTTTCCGGTCACGATGTTCTCGTGCTCGGTGTTACCGACCTGACCGACGGTTGCGGTGTTGAGGCCGAAGACCTGGCGCAGCTCACCAGAGGGGAGCCGCAGGAGGACGTAGCGCCCCTCCTTCGCCATGACCTGGGCGTAAGAACCGGCAGAGCGGCACATCTGCCCGCCACGGCCGCGGGTGAGCTCCACGTTGTGCACGTGGGTACCCAGGGGCATGGAGACCAGCGGCATGGCGTTGCCGGGCTTGATGTCCGCGGTCTCGGAGGTGATGACCTGATCACCCACCTCGAGCCCGACGGGGTGGAGGATGTAGCGCTTCTCGCCATCCGCAAAGTGGATGAGCGCGATGCGCGCGGTGCGGTTGGGATCGTACTCGATGGTCGCGACCTTGCCCGGGATATTGAGCTTGTCCCTGCGGAAATCGATGAGACGATACCGACGCTTGTGCCCGCCGCCCCGGTGACGGACAGTGATCCGCCCACGGTTGTTGCGGCCGCCCTTCTTGTGGAGGGGCTGGACGAGCGAGCGCTCGGGCTTGGACGCGGTGATCTCCGCAAAGTCCGAGACGGTCATGAACCGCCTGGCGGGGGTATGCGGCTTGAAACTCTTTACGCTCATAGTGAACCTCTACGCCTCGTAAAGGGGGAGGGTGTGACCCGCCGCCAGTGTGACGTAAGCCTTCTTCCAGTTGGAGCGCTTACCCATGTAGCGACCGACCCGCTTCACCTTGCCACGCACGATGAGCGTACGGACAGACACCACCTCTACATTGTAGAAAGCGGCGACGGCCCTCTCGATCTGGATCTTGTTGGCGGCGATTCCCACCTCGAAGGCGTAGGTGAGCTCGTTGCCGAGCCCGGCGCTGGTCTTCTCGGTGATGATGGGCCGGATGAGAACGTCACGCATTTCCATGATCTACCTCCCCAACCTTTCCGTCAAAGCCACGACGGCATCGGCGGTGATGAGGACATTGTCACGGAGAAGGATGTCGTAGACGTTGACACCGCCGACAGGCAGCACCGTCACGCCCTGGATGTTCCGCGCGGAGCGGTTCACCTTCTCCTCCTTCTCGGGGATAACGACCACCACCGAGGCCATCTCGAAGCGGTTGAGCAGCTCAACCATGGCCTTGGTCTTGATCTCCGGCATGTCGAGGTTGTCGAGCACGACCAGCGCACCCTCCTCGACCCGACGCGACACGGCGGACCGGATCGCTGCGGCGCGGACCTTCTTGTTCAGCTTGTGCGAGTGGTCGCGGGGCACTGGCCCGAAGACCACCCCACCGCCACGCCACTGCGGGGCGCGGATGGTACCCTGACGGGCCCTGCCGGTGCCCTTCTGCTTGAAGGGCTTCCTGCCGCCGCCCCGAACCTCGGAGCGTCCCTTGGCCTTGTGGGTCCCCGCGCGCCGGGCCGCCATCTGGTAGCGAACCGCCGCGTAGAGCAGATCCTCCTGGACCTTCGCGCCGAAGACTTCCTCGGCGAGCTCGATCTCGGAGACCTTCTCCCTCTGCTGGTTGTAGACATCCACTGTGGGCATCTTCTACCTCGTTAGCTGATCTTCAGCTCGACGTGCACACCGGCCGACAGGTCGAGCTTCATGAGCGCGTCCACGGTAGCCTGAGTGGGATTGATGATGTCGAGGAGCCGGTGGTGAGTCCGACGCTCGAACTGCTCACGCGACTTCTTGTCGATGTGTGGGCCGCGGAGCACCGTCCACCGAGAGATGGTGGTGGGCAGCGGAAGGGGGCCGCGGATCTCGACGCCCGTGGGCATCGCGGTCTCCACGATCTCGCGCGCGGACTTGTCCAGCAGCTTGTGATCGTAGGCCTTCAGCCGAATGCGAATTTTCTGGCTTGCCATGTTCTGCCTCAGCAGGCCCCCTCACGGGGGCCCGAGAAAGGATTGCCTACTCGTAGATCTTGGAGACGACGCCGGCGCCGACGGTGCGGCCACCCTCGCGGATGGCGAAGCGGAGCTGCTCCTCCATGGCG